>JBDSBN010000242.1:0-11075 GCA_039921585.1 Ginsengibacter sp.
AACCATGTAAAAAAATTCATTGCAACTCATTATATCATGGAGTCTTCCGGAAATGGGCAAACCGCTTTAAATCAATTTGATTATACCAGATTAAGTTCGGAACAGAAGAATCCGGTTAATTTATCAAAAGATGAAGCGGCCTCCCTGAAAGAAATCTCTGTTTCCGGTAGATATAAGGCCGATGTAATAGCCAATAATATTGAAATGGAATTAAAAGATTTCAATCGCTTAAACCCGGGAATGGATCAATTACTTTCTACAGGAGCTGTTTTTCAGTTAAAACTTCCGGAAGATAAAATGGAGATTTTTGAAGAAAAAAAATACATCATACTAAATGAATGTATCCAACAGCTATTAGGAAACGTAAATACGGATTCTAAAACGATCTACAAGAAAAGGAATCACTCTACCATAAAGAAATGATTTCTGATCAACTCAGAGATGTAATAATTGCCTCTATTTTAGCACTACATTCTTCAAATTCTTTTTCAGCATTACTTTTAGAAGTAATCGCTGAACCAACCTGGCAGGAGAGATACTTTTCTTCTTCATTATATAATAAGCTTCGAATTACCACATTGAAATCAAAATCTCCCTGTGGAGTGATATAGCCTATTGATCCGGAAAAAAGTCCACGTCGGGTTTTTTCATATTGTTCAATTAGCTGCATTGCCTTTACTTTAGGTGCACCGGTCATCGATCCCATCGGAAAGGTGGCTTGAAGAATTTCACCGAAGGTGCAATCTTTATCTACTTGTCCGGAAATTGTAGAGATCATTTGATGTACTTGGGGAAAGGAGTGAATTTCTAAAAAATCACGCACTTTGACACTGCCCTGCTTGCATATTTTAGAAAGGTCATTTCTCACCAGATCCACAATCATAATATTCTCTGCCCGTTCTTTCTCGTCGTTAAGCAGTTGTTGTTTTTCTTTTTTATCTGAAAGAGAACTCTCTCCGGTTCGTTTTAATGTTCCTTTTATTGGCTGGGAAATGACTTCCATTCCTTTCTTTTTTAAAAATCTTTCAGGACTTGCGCAAAGCAAGAATTTTTCCTCTACTTTATAAAAAGCTGCAAAGGGATTGGGGGAAAGTTTATTCAATTGCAGGAATATTTCTATGGGATGGATTGTACAATTTTCGCTGTAATATTCGACGCAAAAACAAACCTCATAACAATCACCCCGGGCAATGTGATCCTGGAGGGAAGCGACTGTTTTCAAATATTCCTGATGATCGAAACGTGGCTGTAGAGTAGATTTTTCTGACTTATAAAACTTAATATCTACTTTGTCAATTTCCTCAAGAATTTTTTGAGCTTCCTCTTTTGAATGGACACCTATGGACACCGTATCCTTAGAAATAATAATCACTATTTCCGGGACGAAAAGGAAGAAATCAGAGAATCCGATTCTGTCTATATTTTCAGAATATAATTGCTCTGTTTTATTTTTTAGATCATAAGCAATGTGTCCGAAGATCCAATCCTGATTATTCGTTTGAAAAGTGGATATGTCTGATATGCTACTCGTTTTCTCATCAATAATTGATGTGATAGAACCCAGTCCTGCAATGGAATCTACTGATTGGTCAAATTTATAATCATTATTTTCCAATAAGCAAAAATTGCTGTATTTCATCCCGAAATACAGCAATTTCTTTTTAAAAATTTCGCAATCAATGGAAGTAAAAAGGCTAAATTTTCTTTCCAATTTTATTCCATTAATAAATAAGTATAATTAAAAGTCATCATCTTCATCGTCAAAAACATCTACATCATCAAATAGATCCAGGGTTTTGAAATCGTCATCTAAATCAAAATCATCGTCATCCTTTGATTTTTTTCCACCTGATTTTTTACTTTTTGATTTTGGGATATCGAACTCTTCAAAATCAGGATCAAAATCATCATCATCGACTTTATCCCAATCATCTTCTATTTCAATATCATCATCTTCATCATCATCTAAGCTTTTTTTACTTTTCGATTTTGAAGCCGCCTTTCCAGGTTTTTTTGACGGAGTATCCTCATCAAAAATATCATCATCATCGTCTTCCGGGTCTTGGACTTTTTTTCCGGTGGCTTTCACAGACTTTTTAGCTGTGGTTTTCTTTTGAGGAACTTCTTTTTTTTCCTTATCAGATTTCGCTTTCATTTTAGCTAAGGATTTTAAATGATTAATGCAATACGATTTGTTAGACCAAAAATAATAATTAATTTAGAATTTAGAAGCAATTATCGGGACAATCAATGTGCTACTATTATTTGATCAGTTCCAGGTCCGTTTGAAATATAGTTTACCGGAACTTTCAATATTTCGCTGATATAATTCATATATGTTTCCATTTGTGACGGCAGATCAGCTATGTTTTTTATTTCTGTAATATCTGTTTTCCATCCTTCAAATTCCTTGTATTGAGGGTCAATATTTAAACCATCCATTTGAAAGGGGATTTGATCGGTGATTTTACCATCTATTGAATAACTATTCGCTAGTTTAAGTGTATCCAAAGAATCCAGAACATCTGCTTTTGTGATGACCAGCTGAGTTACTCCATTGATCATACAAGCAAAGTTAAGAGCTACTAAATCCATCCATCCGCAGCGTCTTGGTCTGCCTGTAGTGCTGCCAAATTCGTTTCCAAACTTTCTTATCAGATCACCTGTGTCATCATGCAGTTCGGTAGGGAATGGTCCACTTCCAACGCGTGTACAATAGGCTTTTGATATTCCGATAACATCTCTTATTTTATGTGGAGCAATTCCTAAACCGCTTCCTACTCCTGCAGTAATCGTGCTGGAGGATGTTACGTATGTGAAGGTACCAAAATCCACATCAAGCATACTTCCCTGAGCTCCTTCTGCAAGAACTTTTTTTCCTTTTTGAATCGCATCGTTTACAAAATATTCACCATTGACAATCTGTAATGTTTTAACGAACTCAAGAGCTTCAAAAAATTCCTGTTCCCATTCAGATAAATCTTCATTAAATCCAAAGCTATCCAAAATTCTTTGATGCTTTAAACGAAGTTTAATGTATTTTGAAACGAAGTTTTTATTAAGTAAATCTCCCACGCGCAAACCGTTTCTGCCGGTTTTGTCCATATAAGCCGGACTAATTCCTTTAAGTGTAGAACCAATTTTACTGGTTCCTTTTGCGGCTTCACTAGCCCGGTCCATCGCCCGATGGGTAGGTAGGATTAAATGTGTCCGCTCACTTATAAAAAGAGATTTTTTATAATCTACTCCAAAAGATGCGACAGATTCACATTCTTTTTTGAAAATAACCGGGTCAAGCACGACGCCGTTTCCAATTAAGTTGATTTTTCCTTCTCTAAAAATACCGGAGGGTATTTGGTGAAGGACAACTTTTTTACCATCTACATACAAGGTATGTCCTGCATTAGGGCCACCCTGAAAGCGAGCTATTAAATCATAGTTTGGTGCAAAGAAATCGACAATTTTGCCTTTCCCTTCGTCGCCCCATTGAAGCCCTAGAATTACGTCAACCATTTAACTAAAAATTTATATTTATTTCAAGTAAGTACTCCCGTAAATAAAATGAATCAATCGATTCTATTTATTCAGGAAGTTGTTTTTATTTTATACTATTTGTTCTGCGAATCTTATATGATCTGACACCTAAACAATCCAAACAGGAATTTTCAAATGCTTATTCAAACGAAGTTTCGGGTAAAAGTAAAATTAAAAATAGAAATGAACACGATTAAACCAAAAAGAAATATTTTTTTGTTTAGAAAATAGTATTCAATCAATTTTAAATTACTTTAAATGAATTTTGGTAAAAAAAAAGCCGGCGATTTGTAAGCCGGCTATCTATATTTATTTATATTATTTATTTGATTTTAAAATCAAAATTTCTGAGTCTTATGCAACCTTTAAAAGGCTCAGTTTACTAATTTGAAATTTACCTTCTGCATATTCCCTCGTAAGAGTAAATGATTTAACTTTTGAAGAGGGCAATTCATACATTGCATCCGTCAGAATACTTTCACAAATACTTCTTAACCCACGGGCTCCTAATTTATATTCCATTGCTTTTTCAACCATGAAATCGTACACGTCATCTTCGATAACCAAATCAATTCCTTCCAGTTCAAACAATTTGCGATATTGCTTAATCAACGAATTTTTTGGCTCCGTCAAAATACTTCTTAATGTAGTAGCATCCAATGGATCCAAATAAGTGATCACCGGAAGTCTTCCCAAAAGTTCCGGAATAAGGCCAAATGATTTTAGATCCTGAGCATTCACAAATTGCAGCAAATTTTTACGCTGATAATCCTGGAGGTCTTTATTTACGCTAAATCCAATTGCGTTAGTATTAATTCTTCTTCCAATGATACGGTCAACTCCGCCAAAGGCTCCACCGCAAATAAACAGAATATTGCTGGTGTTTATTTTAATGAGTTTTTGTTCCGGATGTTTTCTTCCGCCCTGAGGTGGTACCAGCACTTCTGTGCCTTCTAACAACTTTAGAAGACCTTGTTGAACACCTTCTCCACTTACATCACGGGTAATGCTTGGGTTGTCGCTTTTGCGCGCTATTTTATCAATTTCATCAATGTATACAATTCCTTTTTCCGCTGCATTTACATCAAAATTACACACCTGTAAAAGCCGGCTTAAAATACTTTCCACATCTTCTCCTACATAACCTGCTTCTGTAAATACGGTAGCATCCACAATCGCAAAAGGAACATTTAATATCCGGGCAATTGTTTTTGCCAAAAGAGTTTTTCCGGTACCTGTTTCACCCACCATAATGATATTGCTTTTTTCAATTTCAACATCATTTTCAACCTTTTGATTCAAACGTTTGTAGTGGTTGTATACGGCTACTGCCAATACTTTTTTTGCATCATCTTGTCCTATTACGTATTCATCCATGTACTTCTTTAAATCCATGGGTTTTTTTACGGACAATTTATAGTTAGAAGACCCCTGGTTTTTGTCCTGTGCAGGAATGACTTCCTGAACAATAATTTCCTGGGCGTGCTCTACACAGTTTTCACAAATGTGACCTTCCTGACCTGCAATAAGAATTTTTACTTCATCACGGCTTCTTCCGCAAAATGAACAATGTAACGTCTGTTGTTTAGCCATAATAATAAGTATAAATCTTTTATTATTTATTTATTAGAAAATCCTCTGATACTGCATTACAGAATGGAGGGTTTAATGATAGGACAATTAATTACATCAAATAGATGCATTATAATTTTTCTATTATGTTATCTACGATTCCGTATTTGATACTTGCTTCAGCATCCAACCAATAATCTCTGTCAAAATCTTCCATCACTTTTTCGTAAGTCTGACCGCAATTATCTGCTAGGATTTGGGCCCCTAATTGTTTTGCTTTTTGAATTTGCAAAGCCATTATTTCCAAATCGGCACTTGTACCTTGTCCACCACCACTTGGTTGGTGAATCATTACTTCTCCGTGAGGGAAAATGGAACGCTTTCCTTTTTTGCCACCACTTAAAAGAATACTGCCCATACTGGCTGCCATGCCCATACATACGGTGTGTACAGGTGAAGAAATCATTTGCATTGTATCATAAATCACCATGCCGCTGGTAATAATTCCACCAGGACTGTTGATGAAAAAGGTAATTTCTTTTCCTGGATCCATTGCATCCAGATACATAAGTCTGTTGGTAATGTCTCTGGCGCTTTTATCATTTACCTCGCCCCAAAGAAAAATTTTCCTTTCCTCTATAAATTTTTTATCAAACATAAGCGCACCTGCCATCATCTTTTCCATTGGATTTTCAGCAGCAGTAATTTCAGGCTCCTCTTCATTATCTTTCATTCTGAAACGGTTATTATAAGAATTCATCGTTTAATTGTTTTTAAGTTTTATCAAAAAGAGTGAGGATATTATTCTGATGTTTTTGCTTTTCTGGCATTCGTAACCAGAACCTCGTCAATCAAACCATACGCTTTCGCTTCATCAGAGGTCATCCAATAATCTCTGTTGCTATCTTTTGCTATCTTTTCTACGGTTTGGCCGGTATGATTGCTGAGAATAGTGTACAGTTCATTTTTTATTTTTCTTACCTCATTTACAGTGATTTCCACATCAGATGCTTGTCCGGCTGCACCGGCACTTGGTTGATGCATCATGATTCTTGAATGTTTCAATGCGCTTCTCTTTCCTTCTGATCCTGCACTCATTAATACAGCTGCCATACTTGCCGCTATTCCTGTACATATTGTAGCAATATCGGGAGATACAAATTGCATTGTATCATACAATCCTAATCCAGCGTATACTCCTCCACCAGGAGAATTAATGTATAATTGGACATCTCTGGTGCGATCTGTACTTTCTAAAAACAGCAATTGCGCTGTAATAATATTCGCCACCTCATCATTAATAGGATGACCTAGAAAAATAATCCTATCCATCATTAAACGGCTATAAACGTCCATCACAGCAACATTCATCGGTCGTTCCTCAATAATGTTTGGTGTTAGATTGGTGATGTTATGTTTAATATATCCGTCAAGAGTATTACTGCTAATGCCTTTGTGCTTAACAGCATATTTTTCAAATTCTTTTCCTGTATTCATAAATTTTATTTATTGTAATGATTTACTCCGGTGAAGTTCCAATTATTATGCTAACTAAAAAAATAAGACAAAAGGACAGATGTATACAAATTGTATGAATCTGTGGCCGGAGAAGGCGGGGACTAGAAATCTTCGCAATTGCCCCATCAAACTTTGTGGAATGGAACCCTTTTGTTCTTTTAATGACATACTCAAAGATACAAAATGCCCCTGCGAAAGATGTGAAGAAAGGATTAATAAATGACAAAATGCTAAGACAGATAAAGTATATGTGTCTTAGCATTTTGACTAAACAGATTATTTAGTGAGAATGGTTCTGATTCAACGCTGCAAATTCATCCATTGAAACTTTTTTAACTTCAGGAGTCACTTTTGTTTCCAACCACTCGAATAGTTTTTCTGTAATCATTCTTCTATACGTACCATCAACTTGTTTCTCATCGCGCATCATTTGGTCGATATAACTATCGATCCAGGTAGTATCTTCTCCAAGATCCATTTGGCCAAAATGACGCATCAATTCCTGCTTCATTCCTTCACGAAGAGCTTCCTCTGATATTTGCAGGTCATTTTCAACAATTATTTTGTCGCTGAACAATGTCCATTTCAACTGATTAATAAAGTTTGGAAATTCTGCTTCAACTTCTTCTTTTGTTTTCGCTTTTTCTCCACCTACTTCCAACCAGCGCTTTAAAAATGCTTCCGGAAACTCAATAGGAGTTTCAATTAATGTATGATAAAGCTGGTCGTGCAATTGATTGCGGCTCGCAGCATCCCATTGTTTTTGCATTTCTTCTTCTAAAGCTGTTCGGAACTCTTCTTCTGTTTGTAAATCCCTGGCAGGAAATACAAGTTTAAAAAATTCCGGATTAAGCTCTTTCTTTTCGATGGATCCGATTTTGGAGATAGTCATTTTGAAATACTTTTCTCCAGACTCTTTATCTTCCTTATCTAAATCAAGATCAGCTACAATCCATTCTCTTTCTTTTTCAGGGAAAGCGGTGTTTAATTGTAAAACAATACTGCCACCAACTTTTTTGCCTTGAAGCGTTTGTTGAAATTCTTCTGAAAAGTATTTTAATAAGATTGAATTATCTTTCGATATGCCTCCTTCTATTACATTGCCGTCTGCATCACTTTCTTCAAATTGAACATTGATAACATCTTCTGGTGAAGACACACTCTCAATATCTTTTAGTTCACCGTTCTTCAAAAGCATTTTATCAATCTCTTCATCCACCATCTCTTTTGTAATGGTCACTTCATGCCTGATAGGCTTCGCATTTTTTAAAGCGTCCAGAGTGATTTCTGGTTTAAGGCCCATTTCAAAAGGGAATTCATAATCAGCCGGAGTGTTCATATCCAGACTGGTAAGATCACTTTCCATAGGTAATGGCTGCGCAAAGATTTCCGGCTTTTCTTCAGAAAGAAACTTTTGTAATTCTTTTTCTACTGTTCTGATCACTTCATCATAGAAAATAGAAGGCCCGTGCATTTTTTTAATCATTCCTACGGGAACCATTCCTTGTCTAAAACCCGGAATGTTTGCTCTCTTACTATATTCTTTGATTGCTTTTTCAAATGCAGGGAAGTAATCTTCTTTAGAAACTTTTACAACCACTTTATCGTGAAGATTACCGATACTCTCTTTTGTTATACTTGCCATTACTTTTTTTTTGTACGCCGTTAAAACGGTTTTTACTTTTTTATAGAAAAGATAAAAAAGGTTGAAGAAAGTGCGCATGGAGGGACTCGAACCCCCACACCTTGCGGCATCAGATCCTAAGTCTGACGTGTCTACCAATTTCACCACATGCGCGTTTGGGCCGGCAAAAGTAAAGGATTTGTTCTAAATAAATGTTAGAAGTGCAAAAATTTATAAATTATTTTTTTCCGGGGTGAATATTATCAACTTATTTAGTAATAATTTGCTATTTTATGTATAAAATAAAAAGGCTTCAAAAATTGAGTTTGAGAGTTTAATTAAATGTAAATTCGTTGCAGATGGAAACTACCCTAGATATCCCCCAGTACACTATGAACGAAGAAGAAGAGAAAAAAGAAATTCTTCGTAAATATCGTGCGATCCTTCGGGCGCTTAAGCCAAAATTAAAACCTGGTGACAAGGAGCAGGTAAGGCGTGCCTTTGAAATGGCAGTGGAGGCGCATAAAACAATGCGTCGCAAAAGTTGTGAGCCGTATATATTACATCCGATAGCAGTAGCCATGATTTGTGTGGAGGAAATTGGTCTGGGAGTAAGAAGTACCATTTGTGCGCTAATGCATGATACAGTGGAGGATACAGATATTACACTGGATGTCGTACGAAGAGAATTTGGCCCCGAGATCGCCAAAATTGTCGATGGGCTTACAAAGATTTCGAATGTACTGGATGCAAATACTTCGCAGCAGGCAGAGAATTTTAAGAAAATTCTGTTGACTCTTACGGATGATCCCAGAGTTATTTTAATAAAATTGGCTGACAGGCTTCATAATATGCGCACGATGGATAGCATGAAGCTGGAGAAGCAATTAAAAATCTCTTCGGAAACAATCTATGTGTATGCTCCTCTTGCGCACAGAATGGGATTATACAATATCAAAACTGAAATGGAAGATCTTTCCATGAAGTATATGGAACCGGATAATTACCGGTACATAGCACAGAAACTGGATAATACAAAAAGAGAGCGCACCCGTTATATCAACGACTTTATCCGACCAATAAAGGAAAAATTGCAAAGAGGCGAATTTAACTATCAGATTTATGGCAGGCCAAAAAGTATTCACTCTATTTGGAATAAGATTAAGAAAAAAGGAGTGTCATTTGAGGAGGTTTATGATCTTTTTGCGATTAGAATTATTTTAGATTCCCCTCCTACAAGGGAAAAAGAAGATTGCTGGAAGGTGTACAGTTTGGTGACCGATGAGTATAATCCTGCTCCTGAAAGACTTAGGGACTGGTTGAGTAATCCCAAGAGCAACGGATACGAAGCGCTTCATACTACCGTAATGGGGCCACAAGGAAAATGGGTTGAATTACAGATACGTACAAAGCGGATGAATGATATTGCCGAAAAAGGACTGGCAGCACATTGGAAATATAAGGAAGACACTACGGAAGAGAACAGATTTGACCTGTGGTTTCAGCAAATCAGAGAAATGCTGGCTAGTCAGGATACGAATTCCATTGATTTTTTACAGGACTTTAAACTTTCTTTCTTAGCAGAAGAAATATATGTATATACTCCCAAAGGAGATATAAAAATGCTCCCGACCGGTTCTTCAGCCCTGGACTTTGCCTTCGCCATTCATACGGCAGTAGGAGAGAAGTGTATCGGAGCAAAAGTAAATCATAAGCTTGTACCTATAGGTCATCAACTGCGTAGCGGCGATCAGATCGAAATCATTACTTCTACCAAACAAAAGCCAAAAAGTGAATGGCTCAAATTTGTCGTTACCTCCAAAGCCAGAAATAAAATTAAAGATTCTCTTAAAGAAGAGAAGAGGGCAATTGCCGAAGATGGGAAAGGAATTTTAAGTCGCAAACTGGATCATTTGGGCGTGCCAATGAGTCAGACAAATCTTGAGGAGCTTGCCATGTTCTACAAACTTAATTCCTCCCTGGATCTATTATATGATATTGCCGTTAAGAAGATAGACCTGCACGAATTAAAAGAATTTCAGGTGCTGGGAGATAAGTTAGTTCCTCCGAAAGTTGTCAAACCGGAGGTTATAGAAAAGCACGAACACAAAACATCCAATAAGAAAGATACTGAATTGATCATTTTTGGAGAGAGTAGTGACAGAATAATGTACACGCTTGCCAATTGCTGTAAACCGATTCCTGGAGATGACGTATTTGGTTTTATAACGCAGGGTGAGGGATTAAAAATTCACCGGACACATTGCCCCAATGCTTCCAGGCTTCTGGCAAATTATGGCCACAGGGTAGTTAAAACCAAATGGGTTAAGAACAAAGAGATTTCTTTCCTTACCGGTATTAAAATCATTGGAATGGATTATGTAGGGGTAATTAATAAAATTACCAACCTGATAAGCGGTACATTAAAAATTAATATAAATGCACTCACAATTGAGGCAAAGGAAGGGTTATTTGAAGGGAATGTCAAAGTTTATGTTCATGATAAAGATGAGCTGGATGTACTGGTAGGTCAATTAAAATCTTTACCTGGTATTGAAAGTGTAGAAAGATATGATACTGAATAAGGAAATCTTTTCCTTATTCTAATTTTGGATTTAAAAAACGTACTCTGCTTTAAAAATCAGCCTTAATTAATTATATATAAATTTCTTTTTGAGAAATTCTTTTTGAGAATCTCATTTATTACATAAGAGGTAAGTTCATTCATGAAACATCTTTTTACCTTTGATCTCAAGTAAGTTATATTTTTTTCTTTTGATAATATTTATCAGGAAAAGGTGAAAGTTCCCACTATTAATAGGTTCAA
>JBDSBN010000243.1:0-15788 GCA_039921585.1 Ginsengibacter sp.
GACCTGCTGCTTCCATTTCATACTACCTTGAAAGTTGTTGGTGAGGCTTGGCTACAACTGCCACCCTCAACACCAACAACGGCAGCGACTGAGATGTGGCAGAGGAAGGAAAGCAAATGTATAATGAGTTTAGGAATTTTATGTATTACAAGATCCAATTCACCGCTTACTTATTCCGATCAGCGCCGATGTTGGTGTTGAGAGAAGGCTTTTGTACGGTTGCTTCACCAACATCAGTCTCGCTGCTGCTTCCATTTCATACCACCTTGAAAGTAGTTGGTGAGGCTTGGCTACAACTGCCACCCTCAACACCTACTACGGCAGCGACTGAGATGTGGCAGAGGAAGGAAAGCAAATGCATAATTAATTTAGGAATATTTATAAGATTGATTACGCTCTTTTCTCTAAATAAGTGTAACGCCATGCCGATGTTGGTGTTGTGAGAAGGCTTTTGTGCGGCTGCTTCACCAACATCAGTCGAGCTGCTGCTTCCATTTCATACTACCTTGAAAGTTATTCATGCCGATGTTGGTGTTGAGAGAAGGCTTTTGTGCGGCTGCTTCACCAACATCAGTCGAGCTGCTGCTTCCATTTCATACTACCTTGAAAGTTGTTGGTGAGGCTTGGCTACAACTGCCACCCTCAACACCAACAACGGCAGCATTTCTTGCTAATGAACACCCACCTACGAACTAACTTCCTGAATACCCGTTTTTGTAAAAACGATCTTTTTTTGTTTGTATAAATTTCCGGTGGCCATTTTAAAGGTTTTCTTACTCATGGCGAAGAAAGAATAAATTTCTTCCGGAGTGGATTTATCATGATAAGGTAAGTACCCATCATTTTCTTTTAATAGGCGTTCTACTTTTTCTGTAGCATCCTCCACCCTTTCGAAACCGGGTTTTCCGGCAACGACATCAATTTTATTTTCAGGTAAAATATTCTTTATAAATCCGCGAAATTTATCTCCGATGGAAATTTCCCGGTATATTTCATTATTGTGCAATACTCCTTTATGGATATTATTGATGATCACTTCGTAACCGATATCTGTTTGACGGTAAACTAACAAATCCACTTCATCCATTTCTTTTACAGTGAGGTCGTCATTAGAAAGAAATGCTTCCAGTTTTTCAGAAGCGGCGATTCTTCCTGTTTTATCATCCATGTAAATTTTTACCAGATATTCGCCGTTAGGCACCATGTAATTTTTGATTTTGGATTTAGGCACAAAAAGATCTTTCATTAATCCCCAATCCAGAAATGCACCCTGATTATTTGAGGCAACCGCTTTTAATTTGACAATATCCCCTACAACGCCATATGGCTTTTGAGTAGTCGCAATGGGCCGGTCTTCTCCATCATGGTACAAAAAAACTTTTAGGTCGTCTCCAATCTGAAGTCCATGAGGAACGAATCTTTTGGGCAATAATATTCCATCTTCACCGTCATCCAGAAAAACCCCCATGGATTTTTCCTTTATAACTTTAAGTACATTGTATTCGCCCATCTTTACCATAACCACTCATTTTTTTTAATTCTTAAGATATTATTTTGAAAAATATATTCTCAATCCAAATATTTTATTTTGTTACCAGTCAGGAAGTATTCATGCTGAGATTACATAAAAATTTTAATTTTTAATGATCCCTGGCAAGAATTTTATGACCCATTTTATCTCTCTTGGTTTCCAGGTATTTTACATTATGCTCATTAGGAACAGTTTCTATAGGAACAGTATCCACTATTTCCAAACCATATCCCAGGAGCCCTGCTCTCTTTTTAGGATTATTGCTAATCAGTTTAATTTTGGAAATATTCAGTTCGCGCAGAATCTGTGCACCTACACCATAATCTCTTTCATCCATCGAAAAGCCCAGTTTAATATTGGCTTCTACCGTATCCAAACCTTCTTCCTGAAGTTTGTAGGCTTTTAATTTATTAAGCAAACCAATTCCCCGGCCTTCCTGATTCATATAAAGGACCAACCCTTTGCCTTCTTTTTCGACCATATGCATCGCTGCATGAAGCTGATCTCCGCAATCGCACCGGCAAGATCCCAGAATATCTCCTGTCATGCAACTGGAGTGCACCCGAACCAAAACAGGTTCATCCTCTTCCCAATCTCCTTTTTTAAGAGCCATATGCACTTCGCCTGTATTCAATTGTGTATAAGTAATCAATTCAAAATCACCATGTTTGGTAGGCATATCCACCCGTACCTCTTCCCTTATAAGCGTTTCAATACTTAATCTATAGGCTATCAAATCCTTAATAGAAACTAATTTAAGCTGATGCTGATCGGCTATTTCTCTTAATTGAGGAAGCCTTGCCATAGAACCGTCCTCATTCATAATTTCCACAAGCACACCCGCATCTCCGTGGCCGGAAAGCCTTGCCAGGTCAATGGTCGCTTCTGTATGTCCGGTTCTGCGCAACACACCGCCATTTTTAGCTCTTAATGGAAATATATGTCCTGGTCGTCCTAAATCTTCCGGTTTTGTTTCGGGATCTAAAATTGCCTGAACGGTTTTTGCCCGGTCATGAGCAGAAATTCCTGTCGTGCAACCATGGCCCAATAAATCCACGCTTACTGTAAATGGTGTTGCATGTAGAGCAGTATTATCCGATACCATCAAATTCAATTTGAGTTCATCTGCTCTTTTTTCTGTAATCGGCATACAAATAAGACCTCTGCCATACCGACTCATAAAATTAATCACCTCTGGCGTTACATTCTTCGCGGAGGTTATAAAATCTCCTTCATTTTCGCGATCTTCATCATCTACAACAATGACAAGTTTTCCGAGCTTAATATCCTCAATTGCCTCTTCAATTTTATCTAGCATAATACGTTCTTTTAAAAATGCAAAGGTAATATAGATTAAGGAGCTTTTAAGACCCTATTCAGAATCTTAGGTTTTATTTTATTAAAAATAAAGGCTCTACAAGAATATCAGTTCCTTCAAAATTGGTCAAACATTTATAAATTTCCGGATAGGCAGGAATCAGGATGATGGAACAAACAAACGAGGGCCTATTTACGTAACATTTTCTTAATAAACAAGATGCAGCAAATCCAACTTGAATATTGCCTTCAAATTGTTAATAAATAGTTGCCACTTACACTGAATAATTCAGTTTCTTTGCGGCATTAAATAAAACTAAATCATTATGCAGTTTAAAAAACTTTTACCATTACTCATTGCGGCTATTCTGGCACCGTTCTTTATGAACGCCCAGGTGACCACGAGTAGCATTACAGGTTTCGTCAAATCTACCTCTGGCGATCCTTTAGAAAGTGCTACCGTGACGGCTGTACACCAACCTTCAGGGACAAAATATGTTACTCTGACAAAAAAAGACGGAAACTACACTCTTCCGAATGCAAGAGTTGGAGGTCCATATTCTGTAAAAATAGAATATGTTGGTTTTGCCTCAAAAACAATTGAGGACATTGTTCTTTCTTTAGGTGAACCTTCGATTGTAGACGTGAATCTATCTACAAGCGAAACTGTTTTAACAGAGGTAACTATCTCTGGTCTTGGCAGGCCAACTGTTTCAAAAACAGGGGCAAGCACTGTTTTCAACACAAGACAAATTGCTGCATTACCATCAATTAGCAGAAGTGTATCTGACATTACAAGGTTAACACCTCAAGCAAACGGCAACAGTTTTGCCGGAAGAGATGGTCGTTACAACAATCTCCAGGTAGATGGTGCAAACCTGAACAACAACTTCGGCTTAAGCAATGATCCATTACCAGGAGGAGGTGCAAGCCCTATTTCTATCGAAGCTTTTGATGAAATTTCTGTAAATATTGCTCCATTCGACGTAAGGCAATCTGGCTTTACAGGAGCCGGATTGAACGTAATCACGAAAAGTGGAACAAACAGATTCCGCGGAACTGTTTATAGTTACTACCGCGACCAAAGCTTTAATGGTACAAAAGCGGGCAAAGTAGATTTAACTGCAACCCCTTCTAAAAATAAAGTATTCGGAGGAAGTCTTGGCGGACCAATCATCAAGGATAAATTATTCTTCTTTGTGAATGCGGAATTTGAAGATGCATCTTCACCGAATCCTAACAATTGGGTTCCAGCAGGATCAACCGTTAAAGACGGACGTCAATCTTTTGCTCCAAAGGATTCATTGGATAAATTCAGGAATCACTTGAAAACCAAATACGGTTATGATGCGGGTGAATATGAAAACCGTGCAAACTTTGTAAATGACAACCGTAAATTACTTGCTAAAATTGACTGGAACATCAGCAATAAGCACAAATTAGTTCTGAAATATAGTGACCTGAAAGCATCAGATCAATCACCTTTAAACGCAAGTAGTGTTCCGAATGGTGGTGGTTTCAGAATTACCGACTATTCAGTAAACCCACACGTTACAGGAGGTACAAACTCAAGATTGCCAAATAATAGAAACAGTGAGCAATCTATCGCGTTTACCAATTCTGATTACGCAACAGATAACATCGTAAAATCCGGTACCGTTGAATTGAATAGTAACTTTTCAAGTAAATTGTCAAACCAATTATTGTTATCTTATACGCACATCAATACTGTAAGAAACAGTCCGGGTGGAATATTTCCGACCATTGAAATCTTTAATGGAGATGGTAAAGTAGCGGGAGTTACGAAAGGAAGAAACTATATGAGTGCCGGAACTGATCCGTTTACCCGCAACAACGAAGTGATTAACAATATTGCTGCTATCACAAACAACGTGACCTACTTTGCAGGCAAGCACACTTTAACTGGTGGATTTAACTACGAATATCAAAAAGTAGGAAATGCCTTTATGCAGGGATCAGAAGGATATTACATCTATAATAATTTGAATGACTTTATTACAGATGCTCCTCCTGCATTCTACGCTTATACCTATTCATTAGTTCCCGGACAGGCAAAAGTGTTCTCCGCTGACCTCAAAATAGGACAATTAGGTGTTTACTTACAAGATGAGTGGAACGTTAACAGTAATTTCAAATTAACCTATGGTTTGAGAGCGGATATCCCAACTTATTTGGACAACCCAATTGAGAATCCAGCTATTACAGCTTTGCAGTTTCCAGGTAAAGACGGTAAAATGACCAGTTACAACACAGGAAAATGGCCTTCAGCCACTCCTTTATTTAGCCCGCGTGCAGGTTTCAGATGGAAAGTTCCTGAAGAAAAAGGATTAACGATCCGTGGTGGTGCTGGTATTTTCACTGGTAAAATTCCTTTTGTGTTCCTTACTAATATGCCAAGTAATTCAGGTGTATATCAAAATGGTGCAACACTTAAAACTGCAGCCGAATTAGCTACTATTAAGTTTGACCCAAATCCTGATGCTTATATTTCAAAATTCCCTTCTACTGTTACAGCTGTAGCTCCGGGTACATTTGTAATGATTGATGAAGATTTCAAATTTCCACAAGTATTCAGAACAAACCTTGGTGTTGATAAGCAATTAGGTAATGGCTTTATGGCTACAATCGACGTGCTTTATACAAAAGACATCAATGCAGTTAAAATGCGTAATGCGAACCTGAAAGATCCTTCTAGTACACTTTCCGGCGAAGACAACAGACCTTACTTCCCGGCGGGAGCTGATAAATACTACAGCAACATTACAGAGGCAATCGTATTGGAAAACACGAAGAAAGGATATTCTTTCTCTTCAACAGCTCAGATTTCTAAATCAATCTCTAAAGGATTCTTTGGATCATTGGCTTATACCTATACTTTGGCAACAGAGGTTAGTCCTAACCCAGGTTCACGCGCTAACTCTGCGTGGCAGTCTATCCAGAACGTAGGTACTCCAAATGCGGAAGAATTGTACTTGTCGCAATATGCTATTCCACATCGCGTGGTTGGTAATGTTTCTTACAGAATTGAATATGCGAATCATTTAGCAACAACTCTTTCTTTATATTATCAAGGTTCTGCTCAAAGCAATTACTCTTACGTAATTGGTGGAGATATCAATAAGGATGGTAACAACCGTTCCGACCTGATGTACATTTATTCAAAAGGTAAAGATGTTCCGTTTGTAGTAAATGGTGCCTATTCCATCGCAGACCAACAAGCTGCTTATGATAAGTTCGTAGCAAGTTCTCCTTACCTAAACAGCCGTAAAGGTGAGTATGCTGAAAGAAATTCAGCATTAACTCCATGGTATAACCGTATTGATGCCCGTTTATTACAGGATATCTTTATCAAGACGGGTAACACAAAGCATACTTTACAATTGAGTGCTGACGTGATCAATTTACCAAACCTGTTAAGCTCTACATGGGGTATCAGGGATCTTTATACAGTAAACACACCCCTTACTTTAAAAGGGATAGATGCACAGGGTAAACCAACATATACTCTTTCTGAAATCACAGTTGATGGAAAAAGAATACTTGCTGACCGTGCGTTTGAAAAGAATAAAACATTTAGTACCACCTGGCAGATGCAGCTTGGTATCAGATACATTTTCTAAGATCATATTAGAAATTGAATTTAAAAACGCCCTGGATTTTCCGGGGCGTTTTTGTTTTTATTGCTTTCATCAGGTAGGGGCGATCAGGTTTAAAATAATAACCGGCTCTTATGATTTGAAAAAACGATCACCCTATTAGCCATCCACATAAAAATGGACGTGCCATTTGGATTTTAAAACAAAAATGTGCTATAAAAATTAGAATTCTGAATTACCCTTTAAACAAAATAATTCAAAATCTTTTCCTCTTTGTGTACTTTGTTATGTACCATTTAAATTCATCTTATATTTTGTAAGAGAGATAAAAGTTAGACCAGTATGACAACTCAAACCATATAGTCGCCACACTCTCTGCAATTCTCCCAAAAATCAAAAAAGCGTTTTAATCCGATAACACGGATTAAAACGCTTTTCATTTAATTAATTCTTTTTATTTCAAAAAAGTCATTTCTAATTTTAAACAGCTATTACTTCAACTTCTTTTGTGTGCTTATTAATCTTATGCTGTTTATCCTGGTTAGTCACTTTCTTGTCTGAGCTCTGAGTCATATTCAAACGTCCATTATACTGTGCCCCTAATTCTATCTCCAGGTTATTGGTTGTAATATCTCCGGAAATACGACCCGAACGTTTAATCTCTAATTGGTTGGCCTGTACATTACCGGTAACAGTACCATATATAATGGCAGAATTTGTATAAATATCCCCTTCGATCACTCCATTCTCTCCCAGGACCACACCGCTTTCCACGTGTACATTTCCGATAATTTTTCCTTCGATCCTGATAACAGATGATCCATTTACTTCCCCCTTGAAGACGTACCCTTCGCCGATGATGGTGGATATTTCCTGTTGATCAAGATCTGATTTCTTTTGTTGCTTGGTTTTTTTAAACATAATTAGTCGAGAGTTAAAAATGAAACTGGATTTATTCTTTTACCATTTTGATGCACTTCATAATGTAGATGAGGTCCGGTTGATCTTCCTGTAGATCCAATATTTCCAATATGCTGCCCAATCTCTATTTTCTGGCCATTACGTACCTTAATTTTTGATAAATGCCCATATAAAGTTTGAAAACCATTTCCATGTTCTACGATAATGCAATTACCATAACCACCTTTCGTGCCTGCAAAGGTCACTTTCCCTTTAGCCATTGATTTTACGGGTGCACCCATTGGTCCTTTGATATCCATCCCCCGGTGAGTTTCTACACTATACCCTCCAAACGGATTATCCCGAAGACCAAAACTCGAAGTAATATTACCGGCAAAAGGCATTCCCAGAGGAATATGCGCTAATTTCTTATTGATTTTCCGGAGATACTCTTCATAGAAAGTGGTGATTTCTACCGTAGAAAGACTCTCATTATCCACCTCTCCACCCTGAGATTCTGTAAATACAGGTTTTACTCCCCGGGTTTCCAAATATTTATTAATAGTAGTTAGTTCCTTATCGATATTACTAAATTTTTGTCTAATCGTACCTGTGTCCACTTCCTCAAAAAGCACATGCATATTATTCAGTTTAGCGGCTAGTGCAACATGAATTTCATCCTGTTTGATTGTATGCGTCGTGAGATAAACGATTCCAGCAATTAATGTCAAGATAAAAAAACCCAGGGCGGCAACATATTTTTTCCAGTTCAATATTAGTTTTGTAGAAATTTGGATCGGTTTAACACCTTGCTGACTTTTATTAATAAAAAGTATGGTCGTTTTCTCTATACGTTTTTTCATATTCAATTGGATATTGGTTTTACCCCATTTCATTTAAGAGATTAAACGAAAATGTAACATTTGGGAATAGTGCTCATTTAATAAACGCAGAGATCCTTTTATAATTGCCCTGGAATGACTGCATATCAAATATAGAAAAAAAATACTTAAAAAAAGTGCTATCAGTCAAACATATATACAAGGCTGGATTTCTAATACTCATCAGTATTCCAGGTTAAAAAAGATTAATGAAATTCATCCGTTTAATTATACAATCAAACGACCTTATTTGATAACTCAATAAATCTTTTGTGTAGTAAGAGTGCCTTTTCGAGTAGAGAATGTTCTTCGTCATTCTGAATTATAAAATCGCAGAGCGCCATTTTTTCATCCTCATCCATCTGATTTTTTATGCGCGCAAGAACCTGTTCCCGGCTTATTTCATCCCGGGACATTGTGCGAAGTATCCGTAATTCCAGGGGAGCATATACTCCTATTACAAAATCAAGATCTTTATTTGAGCCACTTTCAAAGATGAGAGCCGCCTCTTTTATCAGATATGTGGCATTCTGCTGTTTCATCCATTCGGCAGCATGACGAATAGTCGCAGGATGTACGATTGAATTTAAAGCAGCTAATTTCTCCGGATTATTAAATACCGCAGCAGAAAGATATTTTCTATTTAACGTCCCGTCCAGGTAGGTTTCTTCACCAAATTCACGAATCAATTTCCTTTTTATTTCTTCACTTTCATTCATGAGTAGCTTGGAAGCTGTATCAGCATCATAAACAGGAACTCCAAGGATCTTAAAAATTTGGGCAACAGTAGATTTTCCACTACCAATACCTCCTGTAAGTCCAATCCGTAGCATTTGTCGTTAATTTATAGAAACAAAAAAAGATGTAAACATACGAAGGAAGATATTATACTTTAAAGTATAGGAATTCCTTTTTATGCTTACATCCTTATGATGGTGCAAAAATTCTGAATATTATTCCGTCAGTTCATTTGCCGGTTTTCAAAATTATCAGCGATTATTTTATAGGAGCTGCCGTAATACCAATTTTGTTCATGGCTTCGGTCATTTCCATACTCACCGCACTCTTTTCCATTTTTATGTATGAACCGGGATTAATTTCCAACATAAACGTATTGTCTTCATTAATTTTATTCACTGTACCATGAATACCGGCGATTGTAACAATCTTGTCTCCTTTTTGCAAATTCTGCATAAACTGTTTTTGCAATTTTGCTTTTTTGGCTTGTGGTCTGATCATAAACATCCAGAATACCAAAATCATCAATCCTAAGAATACAAATTGAAATCCTCCGCCACCTTCGCCGCCTGTGGGAAGCATTAAAAATACTGATGCTACATTCATTTTATTTGTTGTTTTGTTGTTTTGCTGTAAACAATACAGCGGTTAATAAAAAGTTCTATTTATTGTGGAAGTACCTCACCTGTAAGATGTAAAACCGGTATTTCAGGGTAGGCATTGGAAACAACCTGCACTACTTTCTGAATTGGTCCAACTCTGCCTTTGCTATTGAAGGAGACTTTTATAAATCCTGTCTCCCCGGGCATAATTGGCTTTTCAGGCTTTTCCGGAACAGTGCATCCGCAGCTTGCATTTGCAGAAGAAATCACCAATGGCTTATTTCCCGTGTTTTTAAAACGAAAGCTAAAGCTCGGATTTTCTCCTTCTTTAATTTTACCAATGGCAAATACAGAATCAATTAACTGTACCGTTGTTGTGTCATTTCTTCTATGTAAATCCATTGCCTCCTGCTCATCGCCGGAAACATTTTCATTCCTGATATCACAAGAATAAATAACGCACATAAGAAGTAAAGCAGAAAAAACTTTTTTCATTAATTGTTTTATTTAGAATTATAAAGTGCTGTTTTTAAAATTCTTTTTATTTATTTTATTCTCGGCCATTAATTCTTTATGGATATTATCCAATATTCCATTAATAAAATGTCCGCTTTGCTCCGTACTATATTCCTTTGCAAGATCAATGTATTCGTTGATAGTCACTTTCGTCGGAATCGTTTCAAAGTATAAGAATTCGCACAAACCCATTTTCATCAGGATCATATCCAGCGAGGCAATTCTTTCAGAATCCCAGTTCTTTAATTTAGGCTTGATAATCTCCAGACAAAACTCATTTTTCTCCAAAACAGTTTCTAATAAAGTCGTTGCAAATTCCATTTTCTCTTCGCCAACCATATCTGTAAAGATAAACTGTCCTGGCTTTTGAAAAAATCCGTTCATCAAAGAGATAATCGTTTCTGCATCATCATCCCAATGTATAAATTTACCCTCAACATCATTGACAAAGTTTTCGTTTTCCAACATGATATCGGAAAATATAAATTCCAGTATAGCCTTTTCTGATTTTTTATCTCTTGATTGCGTGGCGATGTATTCTTTATACTCCGGAGTTACCAACAGGCTCATGTAGGCTTTTCGCACCATGTCCTCATCCACCATGTATTTTATCTTAAACTTCTCAGCAGATCTTCTGAAAGACTCGTTTTCTAATGCTGCCCAGACAATTTCATTACCTGTGATTTTCACATTAACATTTAAATCTTCATAAGTGGGCAAGTGTTTACTGGCCTTTTTTACTGCGTCTTTTTCTGCATACCTTGTTACTTCAATAATGTAATAAATCAGGTAAGTCATTAACTGTTGAGAATACTCCATTTTCTTATTAAGAATCTGAAGTGGCTCACCCACACGGGTTTCATTATTCATGGATTCAATACTGTAAAGCGTTTGCATTACTTTAACCCGGATATTTCTTCTGCTTAGCATTTTTAAGAACTTGTTTTAGGGCTGCGAAGATAAATCAAAAGAGTAAATTCAGGAAGGGTTATTTTGTTAAAGCCATTAACGGATAAATAAAAAAAAAACGGATAAATATTTGAAATATCTATCCGTTTTATTAAAGGGTGTATTATTATTTATTCTCCTTTCACCAAATCAATCATTGCAGTGAGTTCAGACATTAAAGAATCATCACTTCCACTATATCCGACAGATTTGAAACGTGTATTTCCTTTTTTGTCAATCACGAACTTAGTAGGAATTCCTTCTACTTTAAATGATTCGACAACCTTGTTATCATTATCCATTAATACATGGAAATCGTATTTGTTTTCAGACATAAAAGCAGCAGCGGCTTTTTCTTTATTATTCCCATTTTCCCAGGTATCTACAAACACGAATTTCACTTCCGGATCATCTTTATATTTTGTAACCATTTTTTGCATTCCGGGAAAAGACGCAATACATGGACCACACCAGGTTGCCCAGAAATCAACAATTACTACTTTATTTTTAAGATCTGATAAACTCACTTTTTTCCCATCCAAGTCTAAAAGAGTAAACTGAGGTGCCGCATTATTCAACATGGATTTTTTTAAGTCTTCCACCATTTTCAGATAATTTGCTCTTTCCAATTTGGCGAGATAATCGTCAAATCCGGCCGCATTGTTTTTTTTGATATATGCCTCCTTCAATAGATCCTTTATTTGAGATGTTGCTTTCCCATTAACCACAAATTTCTCCAATTGGGGCACATACTTTTTAGGCGACAAGACCTTGGAAGCTAACAATGCGTATGTATTATTTTGATCTGCGCTTTCGCCTTTTCCTAGTTTTAACGCAGCTTCTTCGGTGTATGGGAATCCTTTTTTATAATTCCCTAATTTGTACTGAACCATAGCGTAGGTATCAGCGTACATAGAATATGTTCTTGCACGGGATTTTTCCCAGGCCCTTTCATTTTGCATGGCTGGTTTTTCACCTGTTGGCTTTTTCCATTCATTCTTTGCCCAGGTGGTAGCCTTTTCTGAAAACTCATCTGCAAGCTTTAAATCTTCATCCTTTTCCTGTAAGTTCCAGGCAACACTATTATACAATTGAGCTAAGGGCTGACCCTTTATATCATATTTCTGAATCACAGACTTTAGTCCATCAAAATCTTTTTTGGCAACATAGGCGTTGGCCAGGTTAGAAATGAAAAAAGGAACCGATAATTCCAAACTTTTCCAGTCAGGATTCATTTTAATATTTGAAAGCATCTCGTCCAACATAGATTCTTTTTTCGTAAGATCCTTTTCTGCCATATACTTCTGCGCTGCGTCGTTAATTGTCCATTTCCCGTCAGTAAACTTTTCCTTTAAAACAG
Organism: Ginsengibacter sp.; assembly: GCA_039921585.1. Lineage (GTDB taxonomy): Bacteria > Bacteroidota > Bacteroidia > Chitinophagales > Chitinophagaceae > Ginsengibacter. The sequence goes on from JBDSBN010000243.1 coordinate 12,411, forward strand.
TATTGATGAAATTGGCCTGGGCCGGAAGTTTTGCTAAAGAATATAAAGAGCGTAAAGTGGCATAACTATCTTCATCCTTCAAGCCTTTTTTCACAAAATCCTCAATTTCTTTTTGGAGGATGGAAGGGGCTTCCTCTTTTTTAACCTGTGAGAGAGTCCGCAGGTAAGCCACAAGATTATCACTTTTCAATTCGGGATACAATTTAAATTCCTCCTCCATTGCTTTTAACGATTTATCTGCATTTGCATCGAGGCCAACAGATCTGCCATAGCTACTATAAAACATGCTAAGGCTTAAATTTGCTCCCTTCTTAACTTTACTTCCATCATATAATTGAATCCAAAATCCTTCATTATTTGCCTTATCAAAATTTCCTTCAGCAGAAAAACCAAAGAAAACAAAATTATCTGCTGTATCTGTTTGTATCGTTCCCACATAGGCATTACCGGATTTTTTAAGCAATATATCTTGTGCATTGGTACCCTTCCCTGAAGTATAAACAACACCTTCAACCGTGGCCTTAGTGCCCATAAGATCATTAGCAGGTGTATAAGTAATTGTAATTGGTTCCCCTGCCTGCGGATGTTCAGGAGTGTATTTTAGATTTTTTTGGGCGAAACTGTGCGCAGCACTAAAAAGAATGGCTATAAAAAATAGAAATTTCATTTGCATAATTATTTTTTTGGATAAAAATAAGAATTTAAAGACAGTAATCACCAAATACAATCAATCAATATTTCTTTGATGTTCTTAAAGTTAATTTAAAGGAAGGTATTCACTAAGACAGAAAGTATACAAAGAAATGTGAAGCACACCCTACTCAGTTGTATCCGACCAAAAAGAGGCTAAAACACTACACTTTTCCCTCTTGTTTCTTTTTCCATTTAAGAAATAAAAAAGGCTACCGAATTCGATAGCCTCAAAAAAAATATTGCAAACCTATAAGCCGGATTCTGTACCCATGTGAACACGGGCGGTTATCATTTATCTTGCTGGTGTATTACTACAACAGTCTTGCTTCCTACCCTTCCCGACTCCGGCGTAACCGGAAGTAAGCGGGCAGCTTACATGGTAAAAAAATTACCAATCGAAATATACGTGGCATTACAGCACACAAGGTTTACCCTCAAAATATGTTACCATACTCCGACGTGAGCTCTTACCTCACATTTTCACCCTTACTCCCATCCGAGAACCGGAGCGGTTATTTTCTGTGGCACTCTCTTCCTGATTAAAAATCAGGACCGGCTGTTAACCGGTGTGTCGCCCTGCGCTGGCCGGACTTTCCTCTTCTAAATTAATAAAAGCGATAACCCGGTTTGCAACGACGCGAAGGTAGATGAATTGTTTGGAATGGGGTATCAGGTTTCAGGAATTAGGAATTAGGAATTAGGTTTTAGAATTTCAAGGCCAGCATTCAACGCGAAGCATTCAACGCGCAGCATTCAACTGCGAAGCAATTCAACGCGCAGCATTCAACGCAAAGCATTCAACGCGCATCATTCAACGCAAAGCATTCAACGCGCAGCATTCAACGGCGAAGCCTATTCAACGCGCAGCATTCAACGCCGAAGGCAATTCAACGCGAAGCCTATTCTTAATATTGAAAAAACACCTCCGTAGCTCCAAATCCAAAATTGGCCATATACTGATTGGCAAAGCTTTTCACTTCTCTTTTCAATTTCAGAATCTCATGTATTTCAGTACGCAGTTTTCCCGTGCCCACGCCATGAATGACGATCAAATTTGGTTGCTGATGGGCAACTGCGAGATTATAATATTTTTCAAAATAATTTAACTGAATGGTTAGGATTTCAAAATTGCTCAACCTCCTCCAATTATCGCTGAGTTTCTCAATATGTAAATCGATGACAGATTTTGCGGGTTCCAGGTGTTGTTTTACTCTGGAAAGATCATAAAATTTAGTGGTGTTGCCATGGTACTCAGGAACAACTTCTTCTATTTTAGGAGGATATTTTTCAAAAAGAAGATAAGAAAAGTTGGGCTCATTTTTTAAGTGCATTCCCTCTATTTTCTTAAACAATTGTTTTCCCTTTATTTTAATCGATACTTCGGTATGATTTGCTTTATTTTTATCAGGCGGGGTTAGACTAAAATCAAAATTAAATTTTGGAGAATCGTTCATCGCTTCAAAGGATACATCATGAAGATAGAAATCCGTAAAGGGAAGAATGGTATTTTCATGACTAAAATCCTGATTGCCTAAAAAGGATAATTCATAACTGTATTGAAAGGTATCTGCAGTGTGATTTAACAGATAAATTTTGAACTTTTGAATCACATCATCAAAAGTGTCATTCTCATAAACAGGAATAAATGTCAGCCATGTTCCTGTAGGAATTTTATCGCTTTCTTTTATTTTCTCTTTTTTGATATTATCTATATATACTTTTTTTTCTTTTACCGGGATATTTTTCTTCTCTGTAAATCTTTTAAAATAGGGGAAATCAATCTGATCCATATATACCGGGAATCGAACTCCGTCTACATCTATCAATACCATTTCTTTGCTGATAAAATCAACAATTTTCCCCTCTTCGTTTGAATGAAGAACTAAAATGGTATCTCCTAACTGGTACTTCATTTTGCAAAGATAGGATGTCTCAGTTAGCTGTTAGCCGTTTGCTATTAGCTGTTGTCCGTTTGCTGCTCGGCTTTTTGTTTTATTCCTAATTTACTATGCTTTTTACTGTATAAGAAATAGATTAATAATCCTATTCCTAACCAGATCAGAAATCTTACCCAGTTGGTATATCCAAGTTCTGTCATCAGGTAAAAACAACTTGCCAATCCCAGGACAGGGATTAAAGAAAGTTTCTTTATAAATGAGGCAAACGTAAGCGCTATAGCCAGCAAAACAAAGAGGAAAAAGGGCAGTTTATCTTTAAAAACTTCCCAGCCTTCAGTTATATCAAATAAACCTATGAAATTATTCCAGAAAAAGTAGACTCCGATCAGAAATAATACCGGAACTATAAATTGGGAACTAATGTAGGGAATTTGAAATTTCGGTTTCTTTTCAGTTTCTCCGCGGGGAGGTAATAATAACACGCCTCCACACACTAAAACAAATGCAAACAAAGTACCGATACTTGTCAGATCGGTCACTTCCGTCAGATTCATAAAGAGTGCGGGAATAGCAACAAATACTCCGGTAACAATCGTTGCAAAATAAGGCGTTTTATATTTTGGATGAATGCGACTAAACGCTTTCGGAAGCAACCCATCCCTACTCATGCTCATCCATATTCTTGGTTGGCCCATTTGAAAAACCAATAGCACACTTGCTGTGGCAATTACGGCACTAAAGGAAATAACATAACTAATTTTATTTAACCCCACTTTTTGAAATACTA
>JBDSBN010000244.1:0-5601 GCA_039921585.1 Ginsengibacter sp.
GGGAAAGGGTGTTTTGTAACGAATTTTCCGATAATGTGCGGTCAGAGATATTAAAGTCATATAAGTATTAAAGACATAAAAGGACGAAGCAGGAAATTGAACTACTATCGCCCGTAGGTTCTTTTGAGAATTTAGATGTTGCTATTCATAGCTCAAATAATTTTCAATATCAATATTGAAAAAGCCACATCCCCTGCGATATTTGCAATGCGATCTGCCGGCAAACCAAAGCATCTCCCCAAATAACGTAGCTATATAAAAACAGCATTACCAATCATTAACTCCTTTTGTAGCTTTTATCACTGGTAAAAGTTCTGAGTTCTTTACAAATTTTTGTAATCACAAATCTTCAATTATTGTAGGAAGGTAAGGACAGATTCAAATTAATATTTATAAGGGTTTATTGAATATATTTGAGAAAGACGATAAATTATGAAATTTAATATAATCTGTTTGAGAAACTACTCTGCAAATTGGTACCAGGAGAAGGAATTTCCGAACTGTATACCGAACAGTATTATCAGTTAATAATCAGGTGTTTCTGAATAAAAATTTACAATGGTTTTATTACAGGGTACCAGGAAGGCGCCCAAAAGGTACCAGGATGGCACCAAAAAAAAATGACAGAAAAAAAATATGGAAAATGACAGAAAATGAATTAAATACCATTATTGCAAACGGAGAGGGAGTTAGAATAGAGTTTAAAAAAGCTGAAAAGGAAGTACCGAAATCTCTTTATGAAACCATTTGTGCTTTTATGAATAAAGAAGGGGGTATCATTTTTTTGGGAGTGGATGATGACGGAAAAATAGAAGGCGTTGACTGCTTTAATAGAGATAAGATGATATCTGATATAGGGGTAACGTTAAATAATGTTTCTTCATTTGCGCCTGCTACAACTGTAGATCCTATTAAGATAAATTATGAGAATAAATGTATAATCGTTCTTAAAATAGCTGTTAGTTCTCAAGTGCATAAATTTAAAGGTTGTGTTTATGACCGGGTAGGAGATGGAGACATCAGAATAACTGATGAGCGTCGTATTGAAGAAATCTATTTTAAAAAACGACAAATATTTACAGAAAATCAAATTTATAAAAATATCACCTTAGAGGATTTGGATGAAAATCTTTTTAAAAAAGCTCGTACGATTATCAGGAACATTAATCCTTCCCATTCCTGGTTGGAAATGGAGAGTAATATGGATTTATTACGAAGTGCTACACTTTACAGAAAGGATTTTCAAACCGGAGAAAATGGCTTTACTCTTGCTGCGGCATTAATTTTTGGAAAAGACGAAACGATACAAAGTATCTTACCTGCCTATAAAGTAGAGGCTATGCTTAGAATTGAGAATCAAGATCGTTGGGATGACAGAATTTATCCGCCCTTGCGTACTAATTTAATAGATACCTACTTGTTGTTGATGGAATTTGTCCGTAAGCATTTGCCGGATCGGTTTTATGTGGATGAAAAGGGGCAGCGTGTCAATTTGCGTGAAATGATCTTTAGAGAAGTCGTGGGTAATCTTATTGTTCATAGAGAGTATACAAACAGACAAGAAACGGCACTTATCATTTATAAAAACAAGGTGATAGCTACCAATCCAAACAGGGCTGTGTTTACTGGCCCACTGGACATTAGAAATTTTTCACCTTATGCGAAAAACCCAAGTATAAGAAAATTTTTTACTGCTTTTGGTTGGACTGATGAAATTGGTTCAGGAATTAGAAATGTTGTCAAGTATTTAAGCCATTATAATCCGGGAGGTATTCCTTTATTTATTGAGGACGATTTATTTAAAGCAGAGATTCCGTTGGAGCAGTTGATGTTATCATCGTTTAATAAACAGCTTTTAGATTTTTTACAATTACCGCTAAGCCCCTATTTATCACTTGATCAATTAGGGAAAATACCTATCTCCTCCGATCTCGATGGAGCCAATCTTGACATCATTTTATTTAACTTAGTCTCAAGATGGCATGAAAACGGTATCAGGATAAATAGCCTGGAGTGGTCCATACCAAAGGACTTTAATACATTGGAGTGGAAAAAGGTACCAGGATGGAGCGAAAAAGGTATCAGGATGATAAACAAAAAATCTTTGTATCTGTTACAGATTTTGTTTCTCTGTATTGATCCAATCCCTATGGAAGATCTATTGGGTCAATTAAATTATAGTAACCGCGCTTCTTTCAGAGAAAGGTATTTATTGCCATTAATTTCAGAAAAACTACTCGAACGAACCATTCCTGACAAACCAAGTTCTAAATTGCAGCGATATATAATTACCCATAAGGGTATTTTATTCCTGGGTGGAATTGAGCTGATATAACAGCAAAGAATCTTACAATCTATATAGGTGTCACCAATCTTTATATGAACGAACAATAAAAGAGTACTTGAAAGAAATAAATAAGTAGAAAGATAAATAGTAGCAATAAAATGAAGGGATAAAAGAAGGGACGAAATGACGACATAAAAGATGTTATAAAAGACGCCATAATAGATAATGTTACATACAGCCATATCCAAAGCAATCTCCCTTCCTAATTATTAGCTAAGAGCATCTAATTTTCTATTTTACCCTAACTCTTTTCATATAAACTTTTACCCTTAATTTAAATTCAAGAGACTCCGACTCCTAAATTGGCCAATATAAAATGATGGTTTTTTAAAAAAAGGTCAGGTCAGAAAATCCTAATACATCCTTTCAGAATGTTTTACCTTTCAAAAGATGAATAAAAACGTATCTGGATACAATTATTATATCAGACACCTTGTGTGTTTGGTTATTGCTTTTGGATGTATCGCTCTTTCAGCTAATGCCCAAACATTTTATAAAACACCTTCAGGCAAAAAATATCATACAGCAGATTGCCGGATGGTGAAAAATGTGTCCCGGTCAGTATCTGTCTCCGAGCTAAAGAAAGCCGGATTGGAACCTTGCAAAATTTGTAATCCGAAAAATATTTATACCACAGATGCGCCTCTAAAAAAAGTACAAGGACAAAGTGCAACCGTACAATGTAAAGGCTCTACCAAAGCGGGAACAAGATGCAGGCATAAGACAAGCATAGCAAATGGATATTGTTATCATCATCAGCCAAAGTAAGGACTTCATGCGGCAATAAGGTTTCAGTTAAAGTCGATTTATCAAAAGAATATTATTCATCTACAATTCTTAACATGCTATGCAAATTCATTTAATTTTAATTTGGGCTTCGGCAAAGCCCGGAATTGCCCTTTTATAATTTTGTCCAATTAATCCCTAATAGGAAATGTTTTCCTTGCCATTCTTACCCTACACACTGATGTATCAAGTAAAGTTCCAACCCATCCAATAACCATTATTCCTTCCCCATTACCCAAATTTGACGTATTTTGAAACCGTGCTCTAAAAAGCCACAAAACCAAACTACTGTAAAAGAGAATTACGCAAATTATAATGATGGCATTCAACGAAGATTCAAGGGTCAAAATACCGGCATTGCTGCACCTGACAAGGTTGGGGTATACATATATTTCGCGGAAGGAGCATCATAAAAGGAATATTGACTCTAATATTTTCCCGGAGATATTTATGGAGAGTTTGGGCAGGATAAATCTTACTGCCACCGAAACAGAATTGCAGCGTCACCTGGAGGAAATGATCTTGAAACTGGATTACGATGATTTGGGCCGGGATTTTTATAAAGCGCTCACTGCAACTTCAGGGATAAAGTTGATTGATTTTAAGGATTTTAAAAACAACCGTTTTCATATAACCACGGAACTCTCCTGTAAAAATGGAGATGAAGAATTCAGGCCTGATATTACTGTGCTGATAAATGGGATGCCTTTAATTTTTATAGAAGTTAAAAAACCAAATAATAAGCAGGGTGTCATAGATGAACGTACCCGGATCAACCGACGCTATGGGAACAAATATTTCAAGCGTTTTGCCAACATTACACAGCTAATGATCTTTAGCAACAACATGGAGTACGAAGATGGCGTGATAGAACCTATACAAGGCGCTTATTACGCAACATCAGCTTACAAAGATTTACACTTTAATTATTTCCGGGAAGAAGAAAATCTAAACCTCACCCAATTATTAGCACCGGAAAGTAAAGAAATTGAACAGGTGATTTTGAAGGATAATAATGTGGAAGTGATTAAACATTCACCGGAGTTTAAAACCAATAAACATTATAACACCCCCACCAACAATATCATCACCTCTCTCTTGAGTAAGGACAGACTTGCTTTCATCCTGAATTATAGTATTGCCTATGTGGAAGAGGAAGTCAATGGTTTAAAGGAATTGCATAAGCACATTATGCGCTACCCGCAAATGTTTGCGACCAAAGCCATTGAACAAAAATTGGAGGAAGGTATTCGCAAAGGTATTATCTGGCATACGCAAGGATCCGGCAAAACTGCTCTAGCTTACTACAATGTAAAATTCCTAACCGATTATTATCAGAAAAAGAACATCATTCCTAAATTCTATTTTGTCGTAGATAGAATTGACCTGGCTATTCAGGCTACAACGGAATTTGTCAACCGCGGATTAAAAGTGAAAGCGGTTAATTCCAAAATGGCATTTATAAACGATCTGAAAACGGTTGCCGCCATTCATAATGCGACCGGAGAAGCGGAAATTTCGGTGATCAATATTCAAAGATTTAGTGAGGATGCTGTAGCCGCAAAAGACCTTCATTACGATATCAATATTCAGCGCATCTATTTTTTGGATGAAGCCCATCGTTCCTATAATCCAAAAGGAAATTACCTGGGCAACCTTCTTAACTCTGACAAACAGTCTATCAAAATAGCGCTTACCGGTACACCCCTGCTTAAAACAGTGATGAAAGATTATGACTCAAAGGTTTTATTCGGGGACTATATCCATAAATATTATTACAACCGCTCTATTGCTGATGGATATACGCTGCGTTTGATCCGGGAAGGAATTGATACTGCTTATAAAATGCAGATGAAGGAAATCCTGGACCAAATTGAAATCCTAAAAGGTGATGCTAAAAAGAAACTTGTTTATGCGCATCCAAAATATGTGGAGCCTTTACTTGATTACATTGCAGATGATCTTTTGAAATTCCGGAAAACTGAAAACGATGATTCACTAGGCGGCATGGTGGTATGTGATTCTTCCGAACAGGCAAGAGAATTGTTTACTTTTTTTGAGAAACGTTTTGGTGAACAGGAAACAGATATAGCAAATTTACACATCGCTGCAAACGATGAAACTCCATATGGGGAAGAAAAGAAAAAACTATCCGCTGCCTTGATCCTTCATGATGAAAATGATAAACTCATTCGCAAAGATTTAATAAAAGGATTTAAAAGTGGTCAGGTTGATTTACTCTTTGTATATAATATGCTACTGACAGGTTTTGATGCAAAGCGATTAAAAAAATTATACCTGACCCGTGTCATCAAAGACCATAATCTTCTGCAAACGCTAACCAGGGTAAACCGCCCCTATAAAAAATACCGCTTCGGTTATGTGGTTGATTTCGCGGATATCACCCAGGCTTTTGACCGTACAAACCGGATGTATTTTGATGAGTTGCAATCGGAGTTAGGCGATGA
>JBDSBN010000245.1:0-5823 GCA_039921585.1 Ginsengibacter sp.
GATGAAAAAACCGGAAGAAGGTTTTTTGAATTATATGCGATAAAAACTGTTCCGGGTTCTGAAAAAGCAAAATTAGAAGGCGAAGCTGTTCAGGATGCATCCAGTGATTATGATCAACGTGGCCGGCCTGCAATTAAAATGCAGATGACTCCAACAGGTTCAAGAGCGTGGGCTAAACTGACCGGCGATAATATCGGACGTCCTATTGCTATCGTTTTGGATGATATCGTATATAGCGCTCCAAATGTAAACGGTGTTATTGAAGGTGGAAGTTCTGAAATTAGCGGAAACTTTACTGTAGAAGAAGCACAGGATTTAGCGAGTGTTTTAAAGATTGGTAAAATTGATGCTCCTGCTAAAATTGTACAAGAGCAAATAGTAGGACCAACACTTGGACAAGATGCAGTAAAAGGTGGAGGAATTGCTTTCCTTATTTCCTTTTTGATCATTTTCATTTTAATGCTTGTCTATTATAATACAGGTGGTATGGTGGCTAACATTGCCTTGATCTTCAACTTGTTGTTTACAATTGGAGTTTTGAGTGCACTGGGAGCTACTTTAACCGCAGCTGGTATTGCTGGTCTGGTATTGACAATTGGTATGGCTGTGGATACAAACGTATTGATTTTTGAAAGAATCAAGGAGGAGTTGGCGCGTGGCAAAAGTCATCAGCAGGCAGTAAGTGATGGATACAGAAGATCCTATGCACCTGTTATTGATTCTCACGTGACAAGTTTCCTGACTGCTGCTATATTGTTCTATTTTGGTCTTGGTCCGGTATTAGGATTTGCCACAACACAGATGCTGGGTCTTACCCTGTCATTGTTTACTGGTATTCTTTTGTCGAGGTTAATTACTGAGCTCTACATGAACAAGCAGCGCCACTTCAAATATTTTACAGGTTTTTCCAGGAAAATATTTCAACATGCAGCTTTCAAGTTTGTAGAATATAGGAAGTATGCCTACATGTTCTCTATCATTGTCGTGATTTTTGGTGTGGGTTCTTTTTTCAACGGTTTTGATAAAGGAGTTGAATTCAAAGGCGGTAGAAGCTATACAGTTTCTTTCCCGAAAGCAGTTGATATCGAAACCTTACGTGGTCCTTTGAGCAACGTTTTTGACGGAGATAATCCGGTGATTAAAACAGTTGGAGATTCAAGACATTTAAACATTACTACCTCTTATTTAAAAGGAGAAGCAGATGCGGATAGTTTAGTTCAGACTCAGTTATACACTGGTTTAAAGCCAAATCTTGCAGAAGGTACAACGTATGAAAACTTTGTAAAAAATAATATTGAAAGTTCTCAATTGGTTCAACCGATCATTTCAAAGGATCTGGAAAGAGGTGCGTTTCAGGCAGTGATCGTAGCAATGATCGCGATTATCCTGTATATCTTTATCCGTTTCCGCGACTGGCGTTATTCCCTGGGAACAATTGTTTCTTTATTGCATGATGTATTCATTACTCTTGCTGTGTTCTCGTTCTTTAAAAATCTTGTTCCTTTCCCGTTGGAAATTGACCAGCATTTTATTGCAGCGATCCTAACCGTTGTAGGTTTCTCTATGAATGATACGGTTGTTGTATTTGACAGAATTAGAGAGGACAGTCATAATATGAAAGGAGCATCAAAAGGAACCATTATCAACCGTGCAATCAATGATACTTTAAGCCGGACGATCATGACCTCGGTAACTGTATTTCTTGTGTTGCTTACACTATTTATATTTGGTGGAGAAGTGACAAGAGGATTCTCGTTTGCAATGTTGATCGGTATCGTTGCCGGTACTTACTCTTCCATTTTTGTAGCAGCACCTGTTTTAATGGAGTTTGCAAAAGACAAACCTTTAGGTACAGCCAGATTATGGGGTTCAAACAAAGAGACCCAAACAGCTCCGGCAAATAAAGCTAAATTTGTGAAATAAGATTATTCTAAATAGAATTAAAATTAAAAATCTCCGGCAGTGGTCATACCTGCCGGAGATTTTTTTTGAATTATCTTCTACCGAAGTGGGTGGTTTAAGTGTTTAATTGTTTAATTGTTTAATAGTTGAATTGTTGAATTGCTTCAAGGTTGAATTGTTTCACTTTGATTGTGACTGCACATTCTTTATCCTGATTATTGACAATTTAATCAACCGTACCTAATCTTTCAATAATGCATTGATTGTTTCGTCAAATTCTTTTTTGTATTCGAGGAAATGAATACCTGTAGCAGGACCATCAAAGCCGGAATGGATTTTTTTGATGTATCCTTTTTTGTCGATAAATATTGTTGTTGGGAATGCGATAATATTTTCAATTTGCGGAAGAGTTTTTTCTGTCCGCATAGTATCAGAAACTGCTACAGGAGCAATCAATATAGGGTAGGGTATTTGAAATCTGTTATGAAAAGGACGTAGTGCTTTTACCGATCTTTCATAGTCGTCGGTTCGTTCATATGAAATGCCCATAAACTCCACCCCTTTGGAAGTATAATAATCATAATTCTCCATAAAAAACTTCGTCTCATCTATACAATTTGGGCACCACGATCCCATTATTTGAATGACAACTACCTTGTTATTATATCGGTCGTCACTAAGTGAAACTATATTTCCGTCCAGATCCGGAAAACTAAAATCCAATTTTCCTGCACCTGGTTTTACTTTGGTTGTGTTTTCAGGAGTTTTCAATTTTGCCTGATTATCTTTCTGACCTTCCCAGGTAGATACAGCTGCATTTCCCGAATACAACCTTCCTCCGGAAATAGTGTTTTCTGCATTTATTTTTGCCGTAAAATATAATGCATAACTACCATCAAAACCCGATAAAAAAAGACTATCTCCGCTAACGATTCCTTCCAGAAAACGGTAATCTCCATATGGTGTGAGGAATGTGCCTGTTACCCTCGCATCTTTTTGGGCAAATTGGCCCAGTGCATTTGATTCTTTTCCGTCTTTATTTGTAAAAACAACTGCCCATAAACCGGAAATGTTATAAGATGCCGGATGTGTTTTATTGAACCTTGTTGAATTATTGTAAACCGCACTGAAAGGGAGTTTTCGAACTGTTTCACCGGATTTTTTTATCCAGACTCCTTTCAGATTGCCAGACTTCTGAATAGTTGCTGCAAAGCCCGATTCAAAAAAAGGTAATTCAAAATGAACTGAATCTTTTTTAAGCACAATGCTGTCCACTAACATTTTGTCTTCGCCGTTAATAATGTACATTATTTTACCACCTGCACTGTCTTTTACTAAAGTTATAAAATCGATTGTTTGGGCATCATCTCTTTCAATACTGAATTTATAAAAACCATTCTTTAGTGTGGTCTGTGCAAAAGCGGAAGAAGAAATAATCATACAAAAAAGGATTATTATTTCAAGGAGTATATTTTTTCTTTTCATGATAGTTAAATGTAATCTAATTAGATTAAATATATTTAAGGATATACCACAAGATCCACTTTATTTAACATCGTTTTAAACCAATTTTTTATTTTTACTATTTATTCAGATGAGCTATTTGTTTGTATCTAAAGAATTAAAAATTCCCTTTTTTTGATTTTATAATGCGTTACAATGACCTTTTCTTTTTTTGTCGATAAGAGCGCAATTCGTATATTACATTTATGATTCCATTGCTAAGAATTAACTGGATAAGTTATTATTTTAAAAGATCCATTTATCTTGTCACTTTATTGTTGTTATTATTTCCCTCCTTAATATTTGGACAAAAAGTCATTTCAATAAAGGTAAAAGATGGAATAAATCCGGCAGTTGCCGAATTTATTTCCCAATCCATAGAAAAGGCTGAAAAGGGAAAAGCCGAGGTGCTAATTATCAATTTAAATACGCCTGGAGGATTACTTTCTTCTACCCGCGATATTGTAACTGATATCATGGCTTCTGAAGTACCTGTGGTTGTTTATGTCTCTCCATCCGGCGCTCATGCTGGTTCTGCCGGAGTCTTTATTACATTGGCAGCTAATATAGCCGTCATGGCACCGGGTACAAATATAGGTGCAGCACACCCTGTGTCTATGCAGGGAACCGGCGATGCCATCATGATGGAAAAAGGAACGAATGATGCTGCAGCATTTATCCGTTCGATTGCTCAAAAAAGAGGAAGAAATATCCAATGGGCAGAAAATGCTGTAAGGATAAGCGAGTCGATTACAGAGAAGGAAGCGCTGGAGAAAAATGTTATTAATCTTATTGCCGACAGTGAAGCTGATTTAATGACAAAAATAAATGGGATGAAAGTGGAATTAAACAGTGGATCCAAAACAATTCAACTAAATGACCCAAAGGTGGAAACACTGAAGATGGGGATGTTTCAGCAAGTTTTAAGCAAAATAAGTGATCCTAATATTGCCTATATATTAATGATGTTAGGATTTTTCGGATTGATGTTCGAACTTTTCAGTCCTGGAGCTATTTTCCCTGGAATTGTTGGTGTGATTTGTTTAATCCTTGCCTTTTACGCAATGAGTTCAATGCCTGTTAATTATGCAGGGGTGGCACTGATTGTTTTTGGAATCATTTTATTCCTTCTTGAAATAAAAATTGTCAGTCATGGTGTTTTAGCTATTGGCGGAATTGTATCTGTTTTACTCGGCTCCATGATATTATTCAGGTCTAGTCCGGCAGAAAATTTTGTTTCTCTTTCCTGGGCGGTAATTTTTTCTGTAACGGCAGTATCTACGGCTTTCTTTGTCTTTATTATCACGCTTGGTTTAAAAGCGCAGCAAGCCAAGCCTGTCTCCGGAGGAAATACGTTTATCGGGAAAATAGCGAAAACCATTGTTCCTCTTGATCCGATAGGCCATGTGAAAATATTGGGGGAAACTTGGAAAGCGGAATCCTTGTCAGGCAAAATAAATGAAAATGAGACCGTCATTATAGAGGACATAAAAGGACTTACATTATATGTGAAATCATTGCCTGAAAATTCGTTACATTCATAAAATATTTTTTTAAATTTCAAAACTCAATAAATAACCAAATATGGAGCAGTTTCCTTTAGCGATAATATTAATCGTCGTTTTTATCTTATACATCATTGCCAGTTCTATCCGCATCCTTCGTGAATACGAAAGAGGAGTTATTTTCCGGCTGGGACGAGTCCTGGGAAATGGTGTAAAAGGTCCTGGTTTAATCATTTTAATTCCTTTTATAGATAAAATGGTTAAGGTGAGCCTGCGTGTGGTTGTAATGGATGTTCCTCCACAGGATGTTATTACACAGGATAACGTATCTATTAAAGTAAATGCGGTAATCTATTTCAGAGTAGTGGATCCTCAAAAAGCGATTATTGAAATAGAAAACTTTTTAGTCGGTACCTCTCAATTATCGCAAACCACTTTAAGAAGTGTTTTAGGTCAGTCTGAACTGGATGAACTTCTTTCTCAAAGAGATAAAATCAATATTCGTTTACAACATATTATTGATCAGCAAACAGAACCTTGGGGCGTTAAAGTAACCCATGTGGAAGTGAAGCAAATTGATCTCCCGCAGGAAATGCAGCGTGCAATGGCCAAACAAGCAGAAGCAGAAAGAGAAAGAAGAGCAAAAGTTATTGCGGCGGAAGGTGAATTTCAGGCTTCTCAGCGTTTGAGTGATGCTTCGGCAATTTTAAGTGAGCAGCCAAGTGCACTTACACTGAGATATTTGCAAACCTTACGGGAAATCGCAACTGAAAATAATTCAACCATATTATTCCCGATTCCTCTGGATATAATTAAACCATTTATGAAATTGCAGGAAGATTTGGAAAAAGGGACAGGTACTCCTCCAATGCCCACTGTTATAACTTCAGAAAAATAAATTTGGAATAATATT
>JBDSBN010000246.1:0-10024 GCA_039921585.1 Ginsengibacter sp.
CGAAGCAGAGGAGTTTTATTAATGGCAGTGGCTAATAAGTTGGGATATATTTTATTAAACACATCCAACAAAAGCGAGCTGGCAGTTGGATACGGAACCCTTTACGGGGATATGGCAGGAGGATTAAGCGTGATAGGGGATTGTTATAAACTACAAGTGTATAAACTCGCAAAATATATTAATAGAGAAAGAGAGATCATTCCGTTGAATATTCTCACGAAAGCGCCTTCAGCAGAATTAAGACCTGACCAAAAAGATAGTGACAGCCTTCCCACATATGACATACTTGATCCGTTGATTTATCAATATATTGAAAAAGGGCGTGGACCACAGGAAATCATTCGTCAGGGTTTTGATGAGGAACTGGTGATTCGAATTCTAAAATTCATCAATCAAAACGAATATAAACGTCACCAGTTTTGCCCCATTCTTCGGATATCCCCAAAAGCCTTTGGAGATGGAAGAAGAATGCCGATCGTAACGAATTATTTATACAAATAACCCAATATTCTATAGTCAATTTTATTTCAAATCTCATCTGTCAGAAAACTTTCTGTTAATGATTTTCCGGTTCCTAAAATAAAGTTAGTTAAACAACTAATTTTCTGAAAGATAAATCTTAAATTGCCTTATTCTATTATTCAAATCAAAAGTTATGGAAGCATATATAGTTGCAGGATACAGAACAGCAGTTACTAAATCAAAACGCGGCGGTTTTCGTTTTTATCGACCCGATGATCTGGCCGTAGATGTCATTAAAGGATTATTAGCCTCTGTTCCACAATTGGAGAGCAAAATGGTCGATGACCTTATCGTTGGTAATGCAGTTCCGGAAGCAGAGCAAGGCTTGCAAATCGGAAGAATGATTAGTGTGCGCGCACTGGGTATTGAAGTGCCGGGAATGACGGTGAACAGGTACTGTGCAAGTGGTCTGGAAACAATTGCTATAGCAACCGCCAAAATACGCTCCGGAATGGCTGATTGCATTATTGCAGGAGGAGTAGAAAGTATGAGTATGGTTCCTACCTCAGGTTGGAAGCCTGTTCCTGCATATTCTGTGGCTTCTGAAACTCCCGATTATTATTTAGGAATGGGATTAACCGCAGAAGCTGTGGCAAAAGAATTTGATGTAAGCCGGGAACAACAAGATGAATTTAGTTTGCATTCGCATCAAAAAGCAAAAAAAGCGATTGATGAAGGATATTTCAAAAGCGGGATTCTGCCAATGCCAGTAGAAGAAATTTATGTGGATAAAAACGGCAAAAAACAAAAGAGAACATTTGTAGTAGATACAGATGAAGGAGTACGAGCAGATACATCACTCGAAGCACTGGCTAAATTAAAACCTGTTTTTGCTTTAGGAGGATCTGTTACGGCAGGAAACTCATCTCAAACAAGTGACGGCGCAGCTTTTGTCATTGTTATGAGTGAAAGAATGATGAAAGAGCTAGAATTGAAGCCGATTGCACGACTTGTAACCGCCGTTAGTGCCGGAGTACATCCCAGAATCATGGGAGTTGGTCCAATAGAAGCTGTTCCAAAAGTGTTGAAACAAGCAGGGATGAATTTATCACAGATAGATCTCGTCGAATTAAATGAAGCGTTTGCTTCTCAGGCTCTTGCTGTTATTAAAACGTTGGATATGGATCCTTCTAAAGTAAATATTAATGGAGGAGCCATTGCTTTGGGGCACCCATTAGGTTGTACAGGAGCTAAGCTTTCCATTCAGATCATCAATGACATGAAACGCCTGGATAAAAAATACGGAATCGTCACTGCCTGCGTAGGTGGCGGACAAGGAATTGCAGGAATTATTGAGAGATTATAAAATAAGAACTATATCTAAAAAGCCATCAGAACTATGTTTTCTGATGGCTATTTTAATTTAAAAATTCACACTCAATCCCACACCAAATAATGATTTCAATTGCCAGGCAGGAGAATCATTGTTTTTACCAAAGAGTTTTACATCATCATCGTAAATCAGATCCAATGCCAGGTTTGCAGAGAGAATTTTTGAAAACTTACCCGTAAACTTATTATTCATCATGATATCCACATTTTGAGGATTATGGCCGTAATTAGAAAACAAATCTATCCGGCCATTATAGTTAATTGTTTGCGTTATTTTTTTCAGATATTTTATCTGCGCAAAAGCTCCTATTTCATTTTTAGAATAATCTCCCGGATTCACCCCATATGCACCCTTGGCTGATAAAGAATCGTCCACGACAAAAATCCATCGGGAAGTAATCGGAGAAACAAAAATAGATAGTCCTTCTGTCGGTTTATAATCTAACCCTAAACTAAATAAAAGATAACCGGGAGCTAAAAAATTAGAAAGTAGCTCTCTGGGTGCCTTTTCGGAATATTTATACCCTTTTGAAAATTGAGAATGAAAATTTACAAGGGCAGAGAAACTTAATTTGGAGGCTAATTCATAACCAACTTTCGATAATACATCTATCCTGTCATCATTTTTACGGGTTCCTTTGCTGGAGGTATTTACCAGTCCGTAATTTAAATCCAACGTGTTATCCCAGCTATATTTTTCCCTCTTGTAAAACGCATGTAAACCCAAATAGGAATTAATAGTAAATGAGAAATTTTCACCGCCAGCACTCCAGTTTTTCTGACTTCCCTGACCAATATTCAAATTAAATACACCACCTCTCCTCCATAGCTGACCACTATCAAATTCAGGCCGTTTGATATTTTTTCTGGATTTATCCCGAAGTTCTATCACTGTTCTGTCTTGCGATATTCCCTTGAATGCAAAAAAGAAAATGGAACATAATAATAGAAATAAGCCTTTCTTATAAAAAATGTATTTATCCATAGAATATTCGTTTCAAAATTTGGCAAAAATACCAAATTGATTTTTATTTTAATTATTCAAGTCTTAGCTTTCCTAAATTGTGGCTATGTATTTGCCACTTCTTTAGCAATCACATACAGTGCATTCATATTGGTAAAATTTAGTTTTACTAAAAATGCATTAATTAGCATATCTAAAATCAAAATCTATAAATTAATTAACATGGAAGAATTATTAAAAAAATTACAGACACAACATGGTTTAAGCCAGGATCAATCACAAGGAATATTAAATACCATCACCGGATTTATCAAAGAAAAGTTTCCTATGGTGAGTGGTGCAATTGACAACCTTTTTCAATCCGGGACAACTCCATCCGGACCGGGTACTACTCCGGCTGATGTAAATTCTCCGGTAGACAGCAGTGCTACGGACGCATCGGCAAGCAGCAAATTAGAAGAATTTGCAAAAGAGAATTTTAGCAGCTTCTTCGGGAATAAAAAATAGATTGAAACCAATCTAAACTAAAACTCCTAAAAATAGTTTACAATAAAAAACCGGAAGATAATTTCCGGTTTTTTACTGTAATTATATCTTGAAAGTTTATTTTAATATTTCCCTTGCAATGACAATCTTTTGAATTTCACTTGTGCCCTCTCCGATTGTACACAATTTGCTATCACGGTAAAATTTCTCCACCGGAAAATCTTTGGTATACCCATATCCTCCAAAAATCTGAACAGCATCCGTTGAAACTCTTACTGCAACTTCACTTGAATAATATTTTGCCATGGCAGATTCCAGCGTTACATTCTCCCCTCTTATTTTCAAATCGCAAGATTGATCAATTAATAATTGAGCAGCCATAATCTCTGTAGCCATATCAGCCAATTTAAAAGAAATGCCCTGAAATTCTGCAATCGGCTTCCCAAACTGTTCTCTTTCTTTAGCATATTGAATGGACGCCTCATATGCACCTTTGGCAATACCTAAGCCAAGAGCTGCAATGGAAATGCGGCCACCATCTAAAATTGCCATGGCTTGCTTAAACCCCTCTCCCACTTCACCCATTCTGGCAGCATCCGGAATGCGGCAATTATCAAAAATCATTTCTGCCGTTTCACTCGCACGCATGCCCAATTTGTTTTCCTTTTTTCCTCCGGAAAAACCCTTTGTTCCTCTTTCTATAATAAAAGCCGTGGAATTATTTCTCGCATGCGGTTCTCCGGTTCTGCACATAACTACAGCCACATCCGAAGAAATACCGTGGGTAATCCAGGTTTTAGTTCCGTTTATAACCCATTCATCTCCTTCTTTCACAGCCACACATTGCATATTGCCGGCATCGCTACCTGTGTTTGGTTCAGTTAAACCCCAGGCTCCTATAAATTCTGCAGTAGCCAATTTTGGCAAGTATTTTTGCTTTTGTTCTTCATTTCCAAAAGTAAGAATATGTCCTGTACAAAGGGAATTATGTGCCGCTACGGACAGACCTATAGAACCACACACTTTAGATATTTCCTGGATTATGGTACTATATTCATAATAACTTAATCCGGCACCGCCATATTTTTCAGGCACTAATACACCCATCATTCCAAGTTTTCCCAGTTCTTTAAATATATGCACGGGGAATTCCTGGGATTCATCCCATTCCATCAAATGTGGCTTTATATGCTGAAGAGCAAAATCTTTGGCAGTCTGTCCTACCTGTTGCGTTAATTCACTTACCTTAAAATCCATAAAAACATTTTAGGATTGCAATATACTACCTTTTAAGTGTTTGAACTTGCCAAAGAATGGATAATTAATCCGGTTATTTAATAAACCTATTTTTTTAATCCAGTGTTAAATAGGGCAGAATCTTTAAATACACAGAATCAGTTAAAATCATAATTTTTTTTATCTGTTCAACAGATGTAAAATTTCCATGTTGGTTTTTATACTGTACCAAAGCGTTTGCTAAATGATATCGAATATATGGGTGACTCCTTAATTCATCCAGACTGG
The DNA here is from genome assembly GCA_039921585.1 of Ginsengibacter sp. GTDB lineage: Bacteria > Bacteroidota > Bacteroidia > Chitinophagales > Chitinophagaceae > Ginsengibacter. The sequence continues at coordinate 4,829 of JBDSBN010000246.1, forward strand.
CATTATTAATATTGATTTTTTTGATTGGTGAACCTTCAAGAATTAAATATGGTCTTATTTTTTGAAAAGTAGAATCCGGTAAAAGATATGTTTCCCCAATTTGATCTATTGAATAAAAGCCACCTAACTTATCTCTGAAATTAATAATTCTCTGAGCAAGTTTACTTCCTATACCAGGAAGGGTTTTAAAAGAAGAAGTATCTCCCGAATTAATATTTACAAATTGAATTTCTTTTGCTTTATATGGGTTAGAACTCCTGGCGGGATAATCTTTATGATCTTTATTAAAATAATTCCGCTCCATACTTTTAATAGAAACGAACGGAATTAATCGTTCAGCATCCTTTTTACTTAATCCAAATATTTTTCGGATATCATCAGGCTTATAAAATTTCCCGCCTTTAGATACATACTTTTGAATAGATAATGCTGTTTTTTCTCTAACTCCAAGTTTTACCCAATCCTGAACGGAGGCAGTGTTTGGATCGAAATAAAACATAGAAACTTCCTTTTTAATTCCATGATCAGGACTATAGTCATTTTGAAAGGCGGCATCACTATAAAATGAAGATTTTCTGGCGGTTGAATCCCATACAATTTTACTTATTTCTTCCGCAAACTCAGAATGATCTATGGACTCTTCTTTTATGAAGAATGGAAAAAAGAGTGGTAAAACTGTAATGGTAAATATCAAACCCAATAATACAATGACTCCTCTGCGTTCTTTCCGTGTAAAAACAAAATAGTCCTTTACAAATTGCTTCCACATAACTTTTATTTGATGAATAACTCGTTACATGTTTTCTGTATTGGGTTGGGAAAAGAGAATAGGAGTCCGGATAGATTTCAAAAAATTTGTACAAGCAAATATCCTCCTGATACCTGAATGTAAAATCTGTGATTAAAACTACAGCATTTTACTGAAATGTCAATTTTAGGCCATCATAGGCTAAAAAGATATTTGGAGGTAGTTCTGCAGAAACTTCTTCGTGAGTACCAAGCTGATGGCTGATATGGGTAAAATAAGCATGTGGTACTTTTAATTCCTGCGCCAGATCAATTGCCTCTTGTAAAGTGAAGTGTGAAATATGTGGCTTTATTCTCAAAGCATTAATTACAAACGTATCAGAGCCGATAATTTTCTTCTTTTCATTTTGCTCTATTCTGTTTGCATCTGTTATATAGGTAAATTTCCCAAAACGAAATCCTAATACGGGCATATTTAAATGATACACAAGAATTGGTACAACGGAAATGTCCCCAATGATAAATGGATCAAGTGTAATTGTATGCAAATTGATACTAGGTATTCCAGGATATTTATCATCTGTAAAAATATAGGGAAACTCACGCATTAATGCTGTTTGGGTTAGTTCATTTGCATAAACTTCCATTGGTTTGTGCTGAAAAAAATTATACGCTTTAATATCATCTAAGCCGGCTACATGATCCTTATGAGGATGGGTAAAGATAACTGCATCCAGCTTTTGCACCTTCTCGCGCAACATTTGAGTGCGAAAATCGGGAGTAGTATCTACTACAATCGTTGTTGTTTCACTTTGGACTAAAATACTGCTGCGTAATCGCTTATCCTTACTATCATTGGAAGTACAAATGGTACAATTACAAGCTATCATGGGCACACCTCCACTGGTACCTGTTCCTAAAAAAGTAATTGTAATTGGTGGATAACTCACCCTTCAAAGCTAAAAAATAATCTTCCAAATCAGGAAAGATATTTCTATATAATGAATTTACTCACGCAGCTTTAAGTGTTCCATTAATTCGTCGAAGGCTTTTTGAGTTTGAAGTGTCAGCATATCATATTTGATACCTATTCCAGGAATAATATCAACCAACGCATTTATTTTCCCTTCAGGATTTAAAAACCTGTTCAGAACCACCACCTTTTTATCTTCAAGGATGCAGTAGCCGCTTTGAAAAGACCCCCTTTCATATCGAATAATATAACCCGATTCTGTTAGAATCTTTTCCAGCCGGGTAATTGTATTTTGATTGTATTTCAAGAAGAAAAATTATAGATAATATAGGACAAATCTACAAAAATTTACCATTAGAGGCAGACTGAATACAAAACCTTCAAAGGATAAAATTACAAAATGCCCCGAGAGGCATTTTGTATCTAATTGAAAACCACACCAGAAAGAAACAGTATTAAAGCACCACCTTTAACACCTCGTTTAATTATCTTACTATTCATTTAAATATCTATTGCTTAATAATAAAAAAACTCTTTGTTTTTCTTTTGTAAAAATGCCCTAAAAATCTTTCACTCCCAATAGTTAAAACAGCATAACATCCCAGTATTTTAACCAGTAAATCTATGGTGAAAACAACAGTTAACAGGTAGTTAAACCAGCAACATCTATATTAAAAGGCAAAGATACAGTCACTAATAAATTAAAATAAAAACGCACTCCAATTTTTTCTAAATTTATTAGATTTCAACATTTTAAATAATTACATATATTTGATTTCTATCAAAACAACTACGGCATATGGAAAAAATTAAAACTAATGTAGCCAGAGCCAGCATTAAAAAATATGAAGAAAGAATGAGAGCATTAGGTGTAGATACACCAGAAAAAGGATTTACAAAAAGTATTGGATTTCCTAGAAAGGAATTACAGGAGTGGATACAAAGTTTGAATAAGACTACAACAGAAATTAAAATTTACTTTGGAATATATCCCGAAGAAAATTTTCCTATTGATCACCCACCTATCGGTCAAAACGATTCAGGTAGATTCACAGCAATATTATGGCCTTACAATGCTGATGAAGAACCTGCAAAAAATGATGACGGAGATGAAGAATTACCAGTAAACATCGGTGAATTAACACCCTAATGGAACTAAGCTATTTTAATTATTTTCAGTACGCTGCTTTAATTTCAAGCCTGATATTTTTTAAGGGCTTGAGAAGATATCAGGCGTCAGCAATGATTCCACTAATGTTAGTGGTTTGTATTGTCGAAACATTAAGTAAGATCCTAAAAGCTTATTATGGATTTACTAATAATCACTTTCTATATAATATCTACATTGTCTCTTCAACTCCTTTATACTTTTATATGTTTTATAATTTTTTAGATCCTAAAGGAAAATTTAAAAAAATATATGTTGGTGTAAGTCTAAGTGTTACGATACTATTCTTCTACAACCTGTTCTTTTTTGAAGGATTTTTTAGATTCAATACTCTGGCCATTATATTTCAACAATTTTTCACAACGTTGCTGAGTGTATTTTTACTTTTCCGTTTGGCCACTTCTCAAGCTTATTTTAAACTTTCAAGTCATCCTTATTTCTGGATTGCAGCCGGAATTTTGATTTTCAGTATGGGCACTTTGGTTGTATTGGGATTAAATCAATACATCAGAATAAATAATCTCACTATTGTAAATAAATCCCTGTATCGGGCCATTATGCCTGTTTTGAATGTTATTTTATATTCTTCATTTACTTATGCTTTTTATTTATGCGCTCAAAAGAAGAAATTGTATTTACCATTATAATTGTCATAGTTATTTTGGTGTTTTTAGCAATAATGTTTTTAGTTGCGTTGGCTCGTCATAATCAACGCAGAAACACATTAGTTTTTGAAAATCAACAAATAAAAAAAGATTTTGAGCAAACCCTCTTAAATACAAGATTAGAAATACAAGAACAGACCTTAAATCATATAAGCACAGAAATACATGATAATATAGGCCAGGTTTTAAGCCTTGCCAGGTTACAATTAAATACTCTTTCTACAAATCCGGGTGAAAAAGACATCGATTATACCGATAACCTTTTAGAAAAGGCCATTACAGATCTTCGCAGTTTAAGCCACAGTCTAAATACAAATAGTATAAAGGAAAAAGGGTTCACTCCTTCCGTGTTGAAATTATTGGAACAATTCGAAAAAACAGGAAAGTTTAAAACTTTTTTTTACGACGAAATAAATTTTGATATTAGCGATGATCAGGGAATTATTTTGTTCCGAATCATTCAGGAGGTGCTTAACAACATCGTAAAACACGCTCAGGCTACAGAGATTCAAATCCGTATTGAAGAGATAGAAGGTAAAAAAATAATCAGTATCATAGATAATGGTAGCGGATTTGACACAAAAAAAATTGAATCTATAAACCAAGGTATCGGTATAAAAAATATCACCAGCAGAGCCCTGGTAATAGGTGCAAAACTTTCATTATTTTCACAATTGAATCAGGGCACAACTGTCAGAATCATCTTTAAAAATGAATGAACCAAATGATCACTGTAGCTTTAGTGGACGACCACGTATTATTGAGAAATAGTCTGGCCAAAATTATTAATAATTTTGAAGGTTATACTGTTTCAATACAAGCAGATAATGGGCAGCACTTTATAGATCAGGTAACTAATAATAACAAACCGGATCTTGTACTTCTGGATATCAGTATGCCCGTTATGGATGGTTTTGATACCGCTGCCTGGATCAAAGAAAAACTATCAGAGACAAAAGTATTGGTCTTAAGTATGATAGATAGTGAAACCTCGATCATCCGAATGATTAATCTGGGAGTTTCCGGATTTATCCTCAAGGATAGTAAACCGGCAGTTTTAAAAAATGCTTTTGATCACATTATCGAGAAGGGATTTTTTTCAAATGACCTAGTTAGTAACACCATGGTTCATTATGTCAATAAAACGTCCAAATCAAAATCTGATAAAAGCTCTCTTCTTTCCGCAAAGGAAAGAGAATTCATCAAGTATGCATGTACGGAATTGACCTATAAGGAAATTGCCGGTGAGATGGGCACCAGCCCCAGAAATATTGATATGTACCGCGATCAGGTATTTGAAAAACTAGAGCTGAAAAGCAGAGTTGGTTTGGTTATTTATGCAATTAGAGAAGGATTTGTTCAGATTTAATCAATTTACCAGTTTAAGGCAATTTGCGCTCAATCTTATTCACTAAGCATAACACTATTGAAAAATTTTCTGATTTTTATTCGAATTAAAAAATTCGGTTTATAAAAAAACCCACTCAAATTATAAGAGTGGGTTTTTTAGTATGTAGTATTTTAAAAATTACTAGTCTTCTATTTTTATTTTACCTTTTTGCTTAGCCATCACTTCTTCAGAAATGTTATTTGGCGCTGGTGCATAATGGCTAAATTCCATTGTAGAAGTAGCAAGTCCACTA
>JBDSBN010000247.1:0-11268 GCA_039921585.1 Ginsengibacter sp.
AGAATGAGGGAATAGAATTGCAAATGGATGGTTATATAATCAGAAAAAAGGATCTTTTCCTTCAATTGGGAACAAATCTTACCCATAATAAAAATAAAATTCTGAAGATCAGTGAAGCGTTGAAGAAGCAGAATGAAATCAACAATGCAGTTCGGAGTACGATGCCTCTGCCACAGTTTCAGGAAGGTGAATCAACTACTGCTCTGAAAGTCGTTCGGTCTGCAGGTATTGATCCGGCAACTGGTCAGGAAGTATATATTAAGTTAAATGGAGACAGGACGTTTACCTATGATCCGGATGACAAGGTAGTCGTGGGTGATTTATTACCAAAAGTGTCCGGAACGGTTTATTCTGTTTTCAGATACAAGCAAATTTCTGCTGCTGCCTATTTCACTTATCAGAATGGTGGATACGTTTATAATTTAACCAGAGCTACAAAGGTGGAAGGATCTAATCCGCAACTGAATGCTGACGAGCGTGTATTTAATGACCGCTGGAAAAATCCCGGAGATATAAGCGCCTATAAAAATATAGCTGACCGGTCAATTCCCAGACAAACAACCCGATTTGTAGAATTGGAAAACACAGTTTCCTTATCCAGGTTGAATGTATCCTATGAAGTGAAACCATCCATCATTAAGAAATATGGTGCGAGCAAATTATCCTTTGGCGTTAGTATGAACGAATTGTTCCGTATTTCAACTGTGAAAATTGAAAGAGGAACAAATTACCTGTATAGCCGGGGAGTTGATTTTAACCTAAACATAATATTTTAATTATGAAAAAAAATTATCTCATTTTAAATATCAGACCCATGAAATGGACACTACTTTGTTGTATTGTGCTGTTGTTTACAAGTTCGTGCAACAAGTTTTTGGATGTGAATCCTGCAGGGGAATTACCAGCAGAAAAACTGCTGAAGGATGCGGCAGGTTTTGAAAATGCAATGTATGGCGTATATGCGACTATGCCTAAAGGGTCATTGTATGGAGCAAGCCTTTCAAATGATATGGTCGAAGTTCTCGCGCAGAGTTTTGAATCCTTTGGAAACAATTATGTGTTTAACCTGCAGACTTATAACTATAAATTTAGCAGTGTAGAAGCGGAGTTGCTGAATACATGGAAAGACATGTATAACAATATTTCCAATGTAAATAATGTGCTGAAAAATTTAAATAATTTCTCTCCACAGACTTTGAAATACTATGATTTATATAAAGGAGAAGCATTAGGATTAAGAGCTTTTATGCATTTCGATTTGCTTCGGTTGTACACCGAACATAAAGCAGGTGCTGAAGGGATTCCTTATTCCAAAAGTTTTTCACTGACACCTCCGGATTTTAGCACAGCTGCTCAAAATTACACTCAGATCATAACAGATTTAAAAGAAGCTGAAAATTTACTGAAACAAGATCAGGCGTATTTTACCTTTCCAAAAGTAAATCCAGCGGAAGGTTTTGTAAAAGATCGGGAAATACATTTTAATTTGTATGCAGTACAAGCCACACTCGCACGGGTATACTTTACTCAGGGAGATCTGCCAAATGCGTTGATTTATGCTGAAAAAGTCATCCAATCGGGCAAGTTTCAATTGTTAGATAAAGCAGAGGTGGCCAGCGGAGTGATGAAAGGGATTTTATATCCGAAAGAAACCATTTTTGGCTTGTATTCAAATAACTATTTTACCACTGCGAAAAGCAGGTTTTACCTGGAAACATCCTTCTATTCTTATAATCCAAGAAAAAATACAAAAGCAATTTATGAGAAGAATCAGGTAGGGCATGATTACCGTTGGGATGCGTTTTTCAAATTACCATTAGTTCCATCCGGCAATATCCGATTTGTAAAATTGGTGGATCCATATCAGCTGGAAGACAGAGAATTTCAACGTCCTGCTCAATACATCAAAGGAATCAATATGATTCGCCTCCCTGAAATGTATTATATAGCTGCTGAAGCACTATTAAATTCAAATCCGCAAAAGGCTCGGGAATATTTTGACAAAGTGCTTGAGTCAAGAGGTTTGATCGGATTAGCAAATCAGGTTCCTGCTCAGTCACTAACCCTGAACCTTATAACAGAAGATCGTTACAAGGAATTCATTGGGGAAGGTCAAAACTTCTTTAACATGAAAAGACTTCATTTGGATATAACAGATGTTTACCAAAAAGTAATTCCTGCAAGCAAAGAAGTTTATGTTTTGCCGGTTCCATTGGAAGAAACAGATTACAGAAAATAAAAACAAACAAAATGAAAAATAATTTAATAATAAAATTCACCTTCTTCATTGTTCTTGGCTGTCTGTTTTTAACCTCCTGCAAGAAAAGTGAGTATTTGGTGTACGATAAAGAATTTGCTGGTATTTATTTCCAAATGGATAGTATTTACTATTCATTTGGAGTAACGCCAATCGAAATAAGTAGCAATGAACTGAAAGTACCTGTCAGAATTATCGGAAAATCAACAAGTGTTGATCGCACTTTTTCAGTCATGGTGAAATCTGAAAAAACAACCGCAGTTGATAGCAAACATTATACGATTGCCAAAACTTTTACGATTAAAGCAGATTCAATCAACGGTTATATTCCATTAAATATTTTAAGAAAGGACCTGGGAACGGCTGATTACAAAATTTCTCTTAAACTGGTGGAAAATGAAAATTTCACACCCGTAAATGAGAAATATAAAGAATCACTGATTCATTTTAATAATCGGGTGGAGCGTCCGTCATGGAAAGATTGGCGGGGTAATCCTACCTGGCCCACATATGAATTAGGGGCCTGGAATCCTTTGACTTATATCAAATTTATAGAATTGTTTAGAGCTATTGAACAAAAAGCACCGGCAACGTATAAAAATATGATTTTGGCCTATGGCCCTGATTTACAAAATGTAACTTATGGATGGCCCTATGACTATAATTACACGATGGTAAAATATGTGCTAATTCCTCTTTACGAATATTTCATGGTAGACCATCCGGAATTGGGAGTAATTATTCCCCGTCCTTCTGGGTATTAATTTTTAATAATAAATAAATTATAAAATGAAATTGAGATCAATATATTTAATGATAGCCTGTTTGGCACTTTTCCAAATTTCCTGCTATAAAGATAAAACAACGGAGGATACCTATTCCGTTACGGATATTAAAATAGAGTTGGCAAATATTGAAAAAACTGTAAACATTGATAAGAACGAAAAAATATCGTTAAGTCCGATTGTAACACAGTCTAAAGGAAATCTGGATTTAACATACGAGTGGCAGGTTGATTATAAGGTAGTATCTACTGAAAAAGATTTTACATACTCCGGAACCGATTTAGGTTCTTATGTTGTGCGCTTAAAAGTTAGCAATGCGGATGGGAGTGCGTTTAAGAGTTTTGTATTAAACGTTAACTCACCTTACGAAGAAGGACTAATGGTGCTGGGAGAAAATCAGCAAGGTTTAGGAACGTTATCTTTTTTAAGAAAGTTAACTCCGGCAGAAAAAGAAGCAGGTAAAGTAGAGGGATTTGCAACGAATCTTTTTGAATTAAACAACCCTGGAAAATCAATTGGTAAAGGTCCTTCAGACCTTGTTAAAAGAGGAAGGCAATTGTATATTTCAAGTGCGGATGATGGCAAAATCAGTGTTGTTAACGGCAAAACTCTGGAACTTGAAGCGGTGGTTACTGCTCCGGAGTTCCCAAATTTTAAACCCTTCAAATTAAACGTTCCGGATAATACAAGTACCAGTTCTATTATTTTAAATAAGGACGGAAAACTTTTCACTCTGGCCAGTCAGGACTTATTAATATTAAAAAATACAAACCTGACTGATAACGTTCCTAATGCAGACCTCGCAATGAAAACGGCTGTTGTCGGCACAATGAATTTTACCCATAATTACTTCTGGGATAAGGATGGCTCGAAACTTTGGAATTTCTGGTATATCGGTTCAAATTCTCTGGATGTTCTTGCAAATCAGGAATTAATTAGTTTTTTCCCTACAACCGGAGCAGTGTATACTTTAACCAGGGATAAAACGGACCCTTCCAAATTGACAAAAACGGTTTTTGGAGAGTTCATACAGGTGTATTTTCAAAAACCGATTGATTTAAAAGAAAAAAGAGAATTTACAAATCCGGCTCCTACATTGACAGAAAACTCGATCACTTTAGTAAATCAAAAATTTGTGAAACTTGTTTATGCAAATGGGGGATCAATTTATAATTGGTTCTACACGGGTATAGATATTCCCTCTACTCCCTTCATAAGTATTCCTATTCCGGGTGTGGTTACCAGCCTTGCCAGCAATCCTGCAGGAACAGAATTGTATGTTGGAGTGTACAATTCAGCGGCTTCCGGTTTAAAAGGAAGTGTATTGGTCTACAATATAGACAACGGAGCTCTAATCAATAAATATGAAGGAGTTTCTGATAAGCCTGTGAAACTATTTTATAAAACCAAAATTTAATAACTCTCATGAAGAAAATAGGTTTGATCACATTATTGTTCATGGGATTCGCGGTAAGTCATTCCAAAGTTATGGCTGAGACCAAACCGGAGAAACAAAATGTAAGTATATCCGGGAAAGTAAACTTGGATGACCAACATACCGTTTTTGTCTCGTACATGAATATAAATCCGGATAAAGAACATAAAGCAGAAGGAGTTCCAATAGAAAAGAATGGAACTTTCAAATGGCTGTCTGATATAAAAGAACCTCAGTTTGTAAAAGTTTCCATTGTCCGAAATGACAGATCCCGGCAGTTGCCCACTACATTCCCTCTTTATTTAAGGCCAGGAATGCACCTTCAGCTTGATTTGAATTATTCTGACAGCACGTATCTAACCTTGAATTCAGGCAAAATAGATAAGGGCAATAAAGCACTTTTTACATACAGTAATTTTGCTTATTTGAAATCAAAAGATCTTTTTTTCAATCTTCCTCCTGTTGAAAATTCCAAAAAAAGTATCCTGGAATTAATGGACAAGTCTGAACAACTGGCAAGACCACTAAAGAAAAAGGATACGCCGATAAAGGAATATTTGAAAATATGGTCTTTTATGGAATACCAAAGTGGTTTAAATTCATTAAAAAGAGAGTATAGAAGAGCCGGGAAATCGCAATCCTTGCCCGAGGATTTTGAAGTACAGCCTCTGTCGCCTAAAGATGTTTATAACTCCGATATGGCCTTGTACTTTTCGCAAATAAATTCGGATATCATTCAGTATTTACAGGCCAATTTGAAGGAGCAATCCTCGGGGAATTCCTTACAAATGTTGGAGAATACTTTAACCGAATTGAAAAAATCCTTCACAAATAAAAAGGTGGTTCAAAACGTGGCGACAAGACTTTTGGGAACGTATATCCGCACTTTTAAAACGGATGGGAATACTCCTTTTGAGGAAAATATCAAGGACTTTAGAAATGTTGCGGCGGTGATCCAGAATGAGGAACAGCGGGACAGATTGATTCAGGATTTTTCCGGTCTGAAGTATACTTTCAAAGGAGCGGACATGCCCGATGTGCTTTTTAAAGATCCGGTGGGGAAAGAGGTTGCTATGAGAAGTTTCAAAGGAAATTACGTGTACATCGATTTATGGGCTTCCTGGTGTGTTCCATGCATTGCCGAAGTGCCTTATTTGAAGGCCCTGGAAGAAAAATATAAGAATAAGAATATCACCTTTATTAGTTTGTCATTAGATGCCAGTTTGGATGACTGGAAAAAGAAAATGAAGGAATTGGATCTGCACGGAAATCAACTGGAAATGGGTGATTCAGGGTTTGATAAATTAATGAATGTAGTAGGTATTCCCCATTTCGTATTATATGATCCGGAAGGGAAGTTGTTTTTATATAAAGCTCCGCGACCAAGTTCTCAGGAAATTACAAATCTGTTTGACAATATTCTTCTGTAAAGGGGTATTGAAAATATAGAATGAATGATGGTTTTAAAAACAAAATTTCGTGCTATTTTAATGACAGCCGTATTTCTATGTCTTGTCTGCAAAGGATATAGTCAGAAAACGGATATAAAAATTCTACAGGCCGGGGTGAAGACTGCTCTTGAAAAAGGGTTCCCGGCCAGTGTTTTTTTAATCGATTACCTGTCCGGCCCTTTCATGTATGAAGGGTTTCGATCCAGTGGTGTGGTTGTGAAAGATGGATTTATTTTAACGGCAGGGCATGCTACCGTCATTGGTAAAAAGTACCGGGTAATATTTCCTGATGGAAAAGAACTTACAGCTAACGGCTGGGCCAAAATTCCTGACCTGGATGCGGGCGTTTTAAAAATCAATGAAGAAGGGGATTGGCCATATTCCGAAATGGGTTTCACTTCATCGCTAAAAGCAAATGATCCTTGTGTAAGCGTGGCTTATCCGGGAAGTTTTCATCCGAAGCAGGCCGTCATACGGTTTGGGCATATAGTAGATGTGCATTCCCAAAACTTTCCTGGTATGACACATTCAACTTGTGTGATGGAACCGGGAGATTCCGGCGGTCCTTTATTTGATCTTTTGGGTCGGGTCATCGGCATCCGAAGTACCATTTATATTTCTGAGGAAGATAATTTTGATGTGCCCATTGATGTTTTTAGGAAATATTGGAATGCATTAGAGTTAGGCGGAGAATTTAAGCAACTTCCAAAGGCACAGGATATTCCTGCGGATCCTTTTGTAAAGGAAATGGTCAGAGGATCTGAAGGATTTGAAAAAAAGCTTCATCCGCTTTTATTGGAATCAGATGCTTATGCCGTGAATATAAAGAGTAAAATAGTAGGTAAAGAACAAACTGTTTTGGCAACGGTCCTTACAGTTAAGGGAATAAATGGTCAGCTTAGGAATAAGGAAGGATTATTGATTTCAAAAAGTTCCCTTGTAGGAGACGACCCAATGGTTACTCTGAAAAATGGTTCGATCATTTCAGCCAAAATACTAAGTCGGGATCCGGAACTAGATCTCGTTCTGTTACAAGTAACCCACTCTTTTAAAAAAGGGGTAAATCTATTTTCTTCAAATCTTAAAGGACCTGATTACGCGTCTCCCGGAAGTTTCATTTTCTCTGCCGGCGTTGATAATAGTCGTTCATTAAGTGTCGTAGGCACCCAGCCGTTTTCTTTAAAACGAACCAATACCAGCAGGGTTATTTTCGGAGCTTCTTTGGAGAAAACGAATGAAAAAATATTCTTTAAATCAACAAGCGGTCCGGCTGTAATGGCAGGATTAAAACCAGGCGATCAGCTGATCAGCATAGATGACTATAAGCTCACCGATCCTTCTGAATTTGCTCATGTATTAAGTTCCAGAGAGCCGGGTGATACCGTAACCATTCTTTCTTTGAGAGATAATACGGAACATACCCAACAGGTCATTTTATGGCCCATGCAGGGAAATGAAGGAAAAAGACTTTCAGAAAGATTTGCCGGCGGTAAAAGCCAGAGGAGAGATGGTTTTACAAATATTTTTGCCCATGATACTTCTTTAAAACCTTCCGAATGCGGAGGTCCGGTTTTTGACCTTCAAGGTAATTTTTTAGGGATTAATATTGCCAGGTATAGCCGCACAAGCAGTCTTACAATGACCGCATCAGATATACGGAAGTTTGTAGAAGGGGTTACGATAAAATGATTGGAAAATCTGTTTACACCATTGACATGAAATCTCTATATTTTTTAGTGGGCTTTTTAGAACACCTCCATCATCCCGCAAAAAACACTATCTGAAGCCATTCATCGCCATTCTAAATAAGGATTAGATTTTAAACCATAGTTGATATAGTCTTTGCAACCGGCAGTGCACCATAAATTTTAAATTTTTTCTATAATTACTTTTATGAATTGGGAAGTACAATAAATTATAAAGTTATTTGATTTCCTTAACGAGTGCTCTCAAGTCTTTATCCAAAATAGAACCTTGTTCTGATTTATCATAAATGTCGAGCAAATAAATAGTAAGTTGATCAACAACTATGTAAGTAATAACTCTTGCACCGCCGGACTTCCCTTTCCCTTTCGAATTAATAGCCACACGAATCTTAAAGCAGTTATGACCTAAGGGAGTGCCTTGTTTGGGATTAATTTCCAGACTATTCAGCAAATTGCTATAATCCTTTTTTAATGAAGGGAATTTTTTTGCCAACCGTTTAAGTTGCTTGTCAAAATAAGGGATCGTTTTTATATTATAGTTCATTAAGCAGCTCCCTTGCATCACGCGCTTTTAGTTTGCCTTGTTTTACAAGGTTTATTTGACGAACGGCTTCTTTGAATCCTTTTGTCGCTTGCTCTTTGGAGGTAACAGTATCCACTTCTTTTTGTACAAAATCAAGACTGTTTATTAATTCCATAAAAAAAGGGAACTTTTTTTCAGGGATATATAAGGTAATTTCTTTCATTGTGTAAAATTTTAAATTCACAAGGATTTGAATCATAATTTATTCGGCACAAATTAAAGGTACTAAAACTAAATAAGTAATAAAAGTTATTGAAATGATCCGTTTTGAAATTATATCACATTGAAGTTTTAAACAATCAATCAACCAACCATCGAACCATTCAACCATAAACTATCCAACCATCCAGCCATAAACCATCCAACCATCGAACCATTCAACCATTCAACCTTCCTCCCCCACCAACCTAAACCCATCCCCATCAAACAACCCCTTATCACTTAATTTTAAATGGGGAATAACTAATAATGCCATAAAAGAAAGCGTCATAAAAGGAGCGGATAATATAGAACCCAATTTCTTTGCTGCGGCATCTATTTCGGTGTATTTTTCTGCTACGAAGTAGCCGTCTTCATTGCTCATTAATCCGGCTACCGGTAGTGGAAGGAGATTGTTAATAGAAGGGTTTTGAGAATCTGCCACGCTTACGCCACCTTTTGCCTGGATTACTAAATTCACTGCTTCGGCAAGACTTGAATCATCTGTGCCTACCGCAATAATATTATGACTGTCGTGCGCAACGGAGGAGGCAATGGCACCGGATTTTAAACCAAGGTTTTTGATAAAGGCTTTTGCAATCGAAGCAGAATGGTATCGGTTGACGACCACTATTTTTAAAACATTATTTTCTACATCACTTACATAATACCCATTCTCTATTTTCGGAATGATCGGAAGTTTATTTGTGATCAATTGTCCGTCCAGAGCTTCGATCACTTGAGGATGACTTTCCATTACCGGAAAACGAAAATCTTCCACATCTTTGGGCGTACAATCAAACTGATTGATGATAGTAGAGGGTTTTGTTGAAATTTTTGAGACGCCTTTTTCCGCTACTTTTTTACCATCGATAAATGTTTCCAGCACCTTAAAGTTGACAAGGTTTTCTACAATGATAAAATCTGCCGGATCGCCGGGTTGTAATAAACCAACGTTCATTTTGTAATGCGTTACTGGATTGATGGAGGCAGCTTTCAAGACTTTAAATACATCAATTCCCTTTGCTACCGCCCGGGCACATATTTCATTGATATGGCCATTGACCAAGCTGTCGGGATGTTTGTCATCGCTGCAAAACATCATGTTATCTTCATGCTCATTTAACAGGTCAATCAGGGCGTCGAAATTTTTAGCGGCGCTGCCTTCCCGGATCAGGATTTTCATGCCGTATTTTAATTTATCGAGCGCTTCTTCTGCTGTAAAACATTCATGATCGGTACTGATGCCGGCTTCAATATATTTACGGGCATCTTCTCCCCGCAATCCTGGCGCATGGCCATCTACAGGTTTTTTGTATTTTTTGGCAGAAGCTATTTTTTTATACACTTCCTCATCGTGGAAAAGTACCCCGGGGAAGTTCATCATTTCGCTGAGATAGTAAATGTCTTCATTGGCCAAAAGTTTATCTACAGCTTCTGCATCGAGCGTGGCTCCGGCTGTTTCAAAAACAGTTGCAGGTACGCAGCTTGGTGCACCAAAATGAAATTTAAAGGGGACGGTTTTTCCGTTTTCAATCATGTATTCCACGCCTTCTATCCCACAAACGTTGGCTATTTCATGCGGGTCGCTGATGGTGCATACTGTGCCATGCACAACAGCCAATCGCGCAAATTCTGACGGGATCAACATGGAACTTTCGATGTGCACATGGGCATCAATGAAGCCGGGAAGGATAAAGGCAAATTCCTTATCTGCCTCTCCGATTTTTTCTATGGTTTTGATCGATCCGTTTTCGACATCTAGTTCTCCAAAATAAATTTCTTTAGTTCGGATATCAACAATATTTCCTTTCACGACTAAATTCATGGTGTCATTTCTTTAGTCAAAAATAACCAAAACAATCAGGATGAAATTTTGTTTGCTTTCCAGGACAGTTACCCATCATCCTGTTTTGGGTCTATTTAACATTGGTATGATTATCTTGCAATAAAAATCCCGGCCTTTGCAAGATCTCTTCATTTTTATGTTTGCTGTGGTGGTGCTTGTTCTCTTTTACATCCACATTTCAAAACTATATACCATAGAGGATATTATCGATCAAAACCTGCAGGCAAGAGGCGGGGTGCAAAAAATAAATTCCATTGAAACCATTCAAATGGATGGTGTAAAAAAAATGCCTGGCCTGGATCTCCTTCTACGCCTGACGAAGGTGAAAGGCAGATTGTTCCATGCACTTTACCGCGCCGGCAATCAATACAATGGAGTCATTGTCACTCCTGAAAAAGGTTGGAAATTCTCCTCGGGAGAATATGATCTTGTGCCAATGCATATTAGTCAGTGGTCTGATCTGAAAATGGAAATGGATATTTTTGGACCGCTCATTCATCACAAAGAGAAAGGGTATAAATTATTTTATGAAGGGAAAGAATGGGTAAACGAAATACTGTGTTACCGGGTGCGTTTAAAATCCAATGATGGCAATGCCGGTTTTTATTTTATTGATACCAAAACTCATTTGCTTTTGCAAAGCAGAACGCAGAGTGCTACACTGGAGGGAAGCTTGTCAGGATCTTATGAGATTGTGCATCAATTCCTAGAATACCAGGAATTCGATGGTGTTTTATTTCCCACCATTATCGTTAATGAATCTATCCGGGAATCATTTACCCTTTACTTTCAAAATATAGAATTGAACGTAAAAGTGAATGAACATTTGTTTGGTCCGGAAAGTTGAATAATAAATAAATGGTCTTTTTTTAACGGTGCTTCGAATTGCCCATTCTTAAAAAATGATGTAATTTTAGAAAACGATGAACTCTACATTAACACGCCCTCCAAAATCGATGCTGGAAGTCTGGGAAACACTTCCTGAGGGTACCCTTTGCCAATTA
>JBDSBN010000248.1:0-2811 GCA_039921585.1 Ginsengibacter sp.
GGAAGAAAGAGCTTATTTACGCGACATTCATAAATTGATTGATCAAAGTATTCCTGTAGTAGAAGATCATCCTTATGCAAGCACCATGCAATTTGTTCAAACACCCGTTAATACACCTAATCCATTAAGCCGCAAACCGGCATCTCATAGTGGATTCAGAAGAGCAAGAAGTTGGTCTCAGGGCAGATAAAATTGATTATTCAATAATTTATATGAACCGGATTTGTAAAAAGATCCGGTTTTTTTATTGAATCAATGTTTTTCGCAAATCATATTGTAAATCCGGGTGTAATTTTTCTATAGCTGCCTCAATCTTTTTTACCTGACTGGTATAAATATTCAGAAGTTGCCTGCTCCTATTCACCGGAATATCATACCGCTCAAAGCAATTACAGAAATAAATCAGTAACTCCGCTTCTATTTCTTTAGATTCTGCGAACCGAATATATTTGGTGATATTTCTTAAAATTTTACGGGTTGTTTTTTTGATGTAATACACATTGGACATATTCATTTCTTCAAACAAAGAATCTGCTTCTTCTTTTACATGCTGTATAAAGGAGGGGATATCTTCTGATTCAAATAGGATAAAACTGAGGAGCTCTTTATTTTCTTTTTTATACTTAATAAGTCTTAAACAAAATGCCAACAACTCCTGTTTATCTCTCTTTTCCAGTTCCTTTTTTATCTCTGATACGCTTGCAGTCATATGAAAATTTCTATTTAAAAATTTGATAAGGCTTAAATGTAAATAGATGAATCGACATAAGTGAGGAATTTTTTGATCAAATTCTACTTTTCTAAGAATTCAGATTTAGAAGAACCCACCTTTAACATTCACAGTTGTTGTATGATAAATGTTAATAGAGCAATGAATAACATTTAAAATAAATAGTCATTACATTCAACTGCCTTCAGTCTGGCATAAAATTTACCGATGTCTTTATTAAAACATTGAGCAATGAAAACTCTTAATATTTTGGTGATACTATTTTTCTACCTTTTTAATAATGCATTTGCCCAGGACTCAACAAGTAGTAAAATTTCCAGTAAATACAGATTGGTCAAACAAAATTATGACTCCGCGCAAAAAAGTAACATCCATTTCAAAGCTGCAAATCAGGACTTCTATCCTGACACACGGTTAGGAAGTAGCTCCCCATTATACAACACCTATAAAAAAAATGATTACGGAGCAGGAGCCATCACCACTAACCCATTTAAAACGGGAGGACATACGACTATTTTCACAAGCCCACCAATCCCTAACATTCCGGCCAATGACACTTTCATCCTCCATATTACACATCCTAAGGAAATAAATAAGAAGTAAGTCCAATAAACACTTTAAAATTTGGCAAAAAAAAACTTCCACCTGTTGAGATGGAAGTTTTTTAATCATTTAATCCTGTGGGTTTCTGGTTTTTCAGGGTTAAATCTTTGACTCTTTCGAGCCGGTTTTCATTTGGATAATCTAATCTGCTTTTTCTTAATATTGGATAAATCAGAAGTTGAATGATATTAGGGTTTTTGGTTTTTCGTCCTGAGACAATATCAAAGGATGAAGGAATCAGTCATTTTTCAATGGATTTGGATCGTAGATTCGTGGTATTTGTTTATCAAACAACTTCAGGTACAAATATAGGAACACCTGGAACAGCAAACAATAGCACTACTGCTTAATTATCAGCACCTTGTTTATACGGTGCAAGTCGTAAATACACGACCCAAAACCATCGTATAACTACCAGCCAGCAGTAATCAAATAAATTTCAAGCCTGATTTTCCAAATTGAATATTCAATAAATCCGATGTTAACTTAGATTATTTTGATATGGTTTTAAACAAAAATAAGTTCTCAGTTCAAATTTGTATTGTTGTTCATGGTGCAAATTTTGTAAGCCTTAAAGATGGAAAAGATTTTCCCGCATTTATTTAACACCGGAAAAAAAATATGATGAAGCAAAAAATAAACAATTATCCACTTTTATTTATCCTCTTAATGATCCTTTCAGGAACAATGATGCAGTGTAGTTCCACAAAATCTTCCACCAACATGGGAGAAGGTGTTGTTGAAAAAATGCTGAATGACCATTCATTTATATTTATTGCAGAAAGAATGACGCCTTTACGGGGAAGATCTTACACTTTAACCAGCACATACGATGTACGGGTAAATAATGATAGTCTGGTGAGCTATCTCCCCTATTTCGGACGTGCGTACTCAGCACCAATGGATCCAACAAAAGTTGGTACGCAATTCACCTCAACGAATTTCACCTACCATATAGCTGTGGTAAAAAATAATCAATGGCGAATTTCCCTTGTCCCTAAAGATGTCTCTTCCATTCAGGAATTAGTATTTACTATTTTTGACAATGGAAGTACCAGTTTAAATATTACAAGTACTTCCCGGGATCAAATTTCTTACTCCGTATATTTAAAAAAGATAGAATAAAAATGAATCAACAAACAGGCAAACTGATTATAGTGGCGGGTATTTTAATCATTCTTGCGGGAGTACTTGTTTATTTCTTTCATGATTATTTGAAATGGATCGGTAAATTACCGGGTGATATTCGGGTTGAAAAAGAAAACTTCCGGTTTTACTTCCCCATAACGACGATGATCTTAGTCAGTATTCTCCTTTCGGCTTTGCTTCTGATTTTTAGAAAAATCAGCTAAAAAGCAGAAGCTATTTATTTAAAAAAAAAAGCTATTCCTCTTTTTGCTATGCTTTAACTCCAAATCAACTTCGAAATAATTAAAACAGTCTCAATTCAACGGCCGAAGGCCAATTAATTGCGAAGC
>JBDSBN010000249.1:0-7199 GCA_039921585.1 Ginsengibacter sp.
ATCATTGAAAGCTGTATATTCCTTTTGAGGAAAATCAATCTTGAAATATCCTTCTTTTTTTACCGTAAAGCCGTCGTTGCAGCTTATAAGCAAACCGGAAACTATTATCAAAAAAAGAAGCTTTCTAAGGAGGATCATTTAAATATTTATTTATTATTCTTCATCATTACGGATGGTGATTTTTACTTTTTCAATTCGATTCTTATTTATTTCCAAAGGGGTAAAAATAAATTTTCCGGATTTCAATTGCTCATTCACTTTTGGAAATTCTCCGGCAATTTCTAAGATTAGACCACCTAGAGAATCACTTTCACCTCTGAGTTCTTCAAAGGTATTTGCAGGCAAACGAAGAGTACGACATAAATCATTGATCATTGTCTTACCCTCAAAAATATAATTGAAATCATCTAATTTCTTATTGGCACTTTCTTCATTATCAAATTCATCCTGAATATCCCCAATAATCTCCTCCATAATATCTTCCAAGGTTATAATTCCGGATGTACCTCCAAACTCATCTACCACAACAGCTATATGCATTCGTTTGTTTCTGAAATCCTGCAGTAAATCTTCTATCAGTTTCTGCTCATGCACATAAAAAACCGGACGCAATAATTTTTTCCAATCAAAATCTCCTGATTGATTCAAATGCGGAAGCAAATCTTTCGTGTGAAGCATTCCCGCTATTTCATCCAGGTTATTTTTATATACCGGAATCCGTGAGTAATGCATATCCTTTATCAATTTCATCATTTCCTCAAAAGTGGTATCTATTTCAATTCCACACACATCAAGCCGGGTACGCATCGTTTGTTTGGCTGTAGTATTTCCAAACTTTCTTATTCCTTTTAAAATTTGTTTTTCATCAATTGAGGCTTCATGATCCGGTAACAAATCAATGGCGTCATCCAACTGACTATCTTCCATCGAATGCGAACCGGATTTAAGAGCGCTTTCAATTTTATCTCCCACATTGACCAACTTCCGACTAAAACTAAAAAACAAACTATGAAAGATTTCCACGACCATGGAACCTGTGGATGCAAACCATATCTTATGATTCGCTGCCCAAACTTTTGGAAGTATTTCACCAAAAAGCACAAGACCTACAGTAATAATTATCACCTTTAAACTAATACCCAGCAGATAATATAGATTCAACTCATTGACCCAATCACTCAATAAATTATTGGCAATAAGAATAATTCCAAGGTTCACCAAAAAATTGGCGATCATCATAGATGTCATCAATGTTTTGGGCTTGTCAAGTAAATCCACTATTCTTTTATAACTTGGCTGCCGACGTGTTTTTAGCATATTGACATCCTTTAAAGTAAGGGAAAAGAATGCCACCTCAGATCCTGAAATCAAGAAGGATAATAAAAACAAAATCAATAAAACAAACAGGAGAATGGGTGTTACAATAGGTACGACAGCTAAAACCGCACCTGAAAAAAATAATTCAATTATCGAATGGTGATCCAATGCAGGTAAATTTAGTTAAGATATTTTTTTTAAAAATTATAGGATTAATGTGGTAGGTTCTAATTGTCTAAAGATGAAGGATCACCAGAAATGTTTTGGCCGGTTGGTAAATCGTCCTTTCTGTCCATCATAATGAGATTATCCGCTACAATTTCAGTGACTGAATTTCTTCTATGATCTTTATCTTCCAAAAACCTCGTTTTAAGTCTTCCTTCCAGATATACACGATTTCCTTTTTGCAAATATTTTTGAGCCATTTCTGCTAACCCTCTCCACAAAACAATATTATGCCACTCAGTTTGTGAAAACACTTTTCCTTCTTTGTCTTTAAATTTTTCTGTCGTTGCTAAAGAAAATTTAGCTACAGCAATATTTCCTTCAAGAAATTGTATTTCCGGGTCTTTACCCAGGTTTCCTACTAAAATCACTTTATTTACTCCACGCATAAATTTCTCATTTCCCTTTCAAAAAAATCTTCATCACAAATTTAAAGATACATTTTAATCTTTCAAATAGGCGGTAATAAATTTCGGAAAAGCCAGTGATTGCAATTGTCGTGTACTAATAAGTTGATAGTTATCAAGGCTCCTTAAAGGTTCTTTTATTTTTAAATGAAAAAACCTCCCGGAAATTATTTGGTGGGAAAGTATCTGCTTTGATATCGTAGACTCACTTTGAATTTCATATGTAATTGAAGAAAAAATCCGTTTAAATTCCTCATTCTCTACTAATTGTGATTTCTTTAAAACAGATTTGGTTTCTATAAGTAAAAACTGATGGAGGTTTTGCCAAATATCTTTTTCCGTTCGCTTTTTTATATAGTATTGATTTTTATATTCTACTATCAGAAAATTAAAAAATCGCTTCCGTTTTTTAATCGATTTTTCTTTTACAGGGAGAGACTCTACCCTGTTTAACTTAAATGCAAAACAGTTAACTTGAAGCGGACACTCCGTACATTGAGGCTGAAAAGGCTTGCAAACGGTAGCCCCAAAATCCATGATAGCCTGATTATAAATCGCCGGAGGATTGCTTCCCAGAAGTATAGTGGCTTTTTCGGAAAAGTTCTTTTTGCCGGAGGCAGAATTTATAGGGTATTCTAATCCAAAAAACCTTGATAGAACCCTAAAAACATTTCCGTCCAAAACTGCATAGGGTAAATTATAGGCAAATGAGGCAATAGCTGAGGCTATATATGGGCCTATTCCTTTTAACTCTAATATAGAATCATATGTATCTGGAAATTTTCCACCCAATTTTTCATGAATAAATTTCGCGGAGGCAATTAAATTTTTACACCTGGAATAATAGCCTAAGCCCTCCCATAATTTAAAGACTTTAGTTTCAGCAGCGTTCGCCAGACTTTCCACATTAGGAAATTCAGTAACAAAACGCTCATAATACTGAATTCCATAGTCAACTCTTGTCTGCTGAAGTATGACTTCACTCACCCAGACTTTATAAGGGTCCTTTTCACCTTTCCACGGCATTTCTCTTTTATTTTGTACCTTATGCCATTCCAATAATGTAGATGCAAAATGTAAATCGATTTCCAAATTGTTTTTCAAATCAGCTGTGTAAAAAATTATTATGGCAAGTAAAGAAAAAAGAAAAGAAAAAGAAAAATTAATTTTACATTTAATAAGGAATTAAAGATTAAGATATAATTTATTTTAATTATAATAACTAATTATAATAAAATTTCCTAAATTCGTTAAGGACTTGTGAAAGTTTCAGACACGTGAATTATTTTACATTATTAATAAATTTATTAAAATGAGAAAAGCAGACCTTATCAACAACATTTCAGAAAAAACAGGTTTACCAAAAGTGGATGTATTAGTAACTCTAGAATCCTTATTTAAAGAAATTAAGGGTACACTTGGAGAAGGAGAAAACATATACATAAGGGGTTTCGGCAGTTTTATCTTAAAAAGACGTGCGGCAAAAATTGGTAGAAATATTAAGAAAAATACAGCGGTGGAAATTCCGGAGCATTATATTCCCGCCTTCAAACCTTCAAAAGAATTTGTACAGGATATTAAAGACAAGAATTTTCAGAAAAAATTGGAATAGCTTATCTTTGCGCCTCGGGCTCTAAAAATCCGTTGAAAAAGATTTGAAAAAACGCATTATTTTAATAAGCATGGGAGTTATTGCACTTCTTGCTTTATTAGTTTTTGGCAAAACGTACACCGATAAGCCACTGGTAGTTAATCATGAAACAGAATCCATCCCTGAATTTAACGTTCAAGCTGCTATATCCCAGGAAAAACAAAAGCTCACTCCTACCCAATTAGTTTATTTAACTAACCTTGAAAATAATGTTACAAGAGGAGACGTTAAAAAACAATCAGAAAATCAATATTCACAATTAGCAGATTTTTGGAAAGATTCTGCCTCCGCTTTCATTCCATACATATATTATTTAAGCGAAGCAGCAAAGTTGGAAAATTCAGAAAAAAACCTCACCTTTGCAGCCCGTTTAATTTTAGAGAACATGAGGAGGGAGAGCAAACCAGATTTAAAAGTCTGGCAAGCCAGGACTGCTGCTGAACTTTACGAGAAAGCATTAGTACTTAATCCTGATAATGATGAACTTAAAATTGGTTTGGGAAGTTGTTATGTTTATGGAGAGGGAATGATAGGCGATGCTACTCAAACTATGAAGGGAATTCAACATTTGCTGGAAGTAGTCAGAAAAGATTCAACCAATATGCAGGCTCAATTGGTTTTAGGAATAGGCGCAGTCATATCTAACCAAACCGACAGAGCAATTGTCAGATTACAAAAAGTAGTTGACTTTGATGCTCACAACCTTGAAGCGGTTTCTTGGCTTGCAGATGCATATGCTGCAGAAGGAGACAAGAAAAATGCCATTAAGTGGTACGAACAAAGCAAACATCTTGTGAATAACCCTGCATATACTGCTGAAGTTGATCAAAGAATAAAAGCATTGAATGATAGCCATTAATATGGTCACAAAAAATGGCTCACGATAATCAGGAAATCCTGAAAGTCTTATTATAAAAAAATTAAAAACATTAAGTTATGCCTTGCGGTAAAAAAAGAAAACGTCATAAAATTGCAACTCACAAGCGCAAAAAGCGCCTAAGAAAGAATCGTCATAAAAAGAAATAGTGTCTTTCTTATCTTATTATAAAGCCGGTATCTGATACCGGCTATATCCTTTGTTGTACAATATGAATGTGTTGTACAACAAAGGAAATTAAATTTACATTGAGTTGAATAAGGAATTAATTATAAATGCTGCACCACAGGCTATTGAGATAGCTTTGCTGGAAGATAAAAAACTTGTGGAATTGCATAATGAAAATGCTGATTCCAAGTTTGGCGTGGGTGATTTATATCTTGGAAAAGTAAAAAAACTAATTCCGGGGTTAAATGCGGCATTTATAGATGTAGGTTTTGAAAAAGATGCTTTTTTACATTATTCAGATTTAAGTCCTTACATCCGTTCTATTTTGAAATTTACCAAAATTTCAATGAACGATAAATCTGATAAACCATTTGATTTCTCCTCATTTGCAATAGAACCTGAAATAATAAAAACAGGTAAAATTTCTGAGGTATTAAATGGCAAACCTAATATTCTTGTTCAAATATTAAAAGAGCCGATTGCTGCAAAAGGTCCTCGTTTGAGTTGTGAAATTTCATTACCAGGAAGATATGTGGTCATTACACCTTTTAATAACATCCTTGCTGTTTCCAGAAAAATTCACTCTTCGGAAGAAAGAAAACGATTACAAAAAATAATCGATGCAATTCGTCCAAAAAATTTTGGTGTCATTGTACGTACTGCTGCCGAAGGAAAGCACACAGCTGAATTACATGAAGATCTTCTGGGTTTAATCAAAACCTGGGAAACTATTCAGACTAATCTACAAGGTGCTGAAGCTCCATGTAAAATATTAAGCGAAGAGGGTAAAACAAATAGTATTTTAAGAGATTTATTAACCGAAGATTTTAATAAAATCGTGGTGAATGACATCAATATTTTCAACGATACTAAAACCTACTTGCAACGGATTGCTCCCGAAAAAGAAGACATTCTGTCTTATCACAAAAACGGAACGCCCATTTTTGATAATTACGGTATTACCAGGCAGGTAAAAGCTTCCTTCGGAAAAACTGTAAATCTGCCTAGTGGCGCCTATCTCATTTTAGAACATACAGAAGCACTTCACGTAATTGATGTGAATAGTGGTTACAAGAGTGTAGGAAATAATCAGGAAACAAATGCCTTTGAAACTAATCTGGAAGCAGCGGCAGAAATCGCCCGACAACTTCGGTTACGTGATATTGGCGGAATAATCGTCGTTGACTTTATCGACATGAAATTGCCGGAGCATAAGAAAAAGCTTGCCGAGCAAATGGATCTGTTTATGAGATCGGATAGAGCGAAGCATGCTGTATTGCCAATAAGCAAATTTGGGCTTATGCAGATTACACGGCAGCGCATGAAACCTGAAATGAACATCAACACCATGGAAGTATGTCCTAGCTGCGATGGCACAGGAAAGGTTTCTTCTACCCTGGTACTTGAGGATGAAATAGAAAAGAACTTAAGTTACCTGATTATGCAAAAGCATTCAGGACTTACAATAGAAGTTCATCCGATAATGCACGCTTATCTAAACAAAGGATTTCCTTCTAAACGTCTTAAGTGGAGCTGGAAATTTAAACAGAAAGTTAGAATTAAGTCAAATTCTAATTACCATCTTACCGAATTCCATTTTTATGATAAAAATGATGAGGAAATTAAATTATAATTCCTCTCATTTATAATTAAAGAAGCCTGGATTACTTTTAGACCTTTATGGACTTCCCCAGCAATTCTTTCCAATAATTTCATTATTCCTGCTATTTCGTCAAATTCCATTACAGATAAAGTAGCTTATTCAGCATTTAATCATTAGATCACTTTCTGAACTTTCTGGTCAAAAGCCCGTACAAAGCTGGCAAGAAGATATACGCCTCCTAAATATATAAATGATAAAATTGTCGTAATGAATGAATTGTCGTATTTCTCAGAAAGATATTCAAAGGGAATGCGGGTTACGCCATGTACAGCAAATAAATAGAGGGATATACTTCCAGAAAAAAGAAGGAAAGAGTATATTTTTCCAGACCTTTTCAGAATCGGGAATATTGAAATAAGAAAAGAAAGCATAAACAAAGTAAAAGCGAGAAAACTAAAGTGCCAGATAAAACGATTTACATTACCAATGGCAAAAATGAAGATTGCCGTTAGGATTAATGCGAATGGAAGACGATTTACAGGTCTCGATGCAAAATAAATTCCCATGCAGAATATCGGTAATTGTCCTACAAAAAGCACTAATAAAGAAACATCTTTGGCTACAAAGTAATCATTAAAAAGAATAGTTATTGCCAGGCAGACTCCACTCACCCAATACAAAATCTTTTGTCCATACCTCTCCATTAAATAGAACAATACCGGAAATATAATATATAATTGGAAAATAAGAGAGAAGAACCAAAAAGGACCTGTCACAGCCAAAGCTTCCCCAGGTATAAAATTAAAAAACAAGGTAAGTTTTAATAATAAACTCCTGACTATTTCCGGGTCAACCATCTTTTGCCAAAGAGGAATAATCACCAATAACACCAGTACAATTATAAGTAAAGTAGGATACAGTTTTTTAATTTTCCCGACCAAAAATTCGAAA
>JBDSBN010000250.1:0-7078 GCA_039921585.1 Ginsengibacter sp.
GAGGAAATTTTAGTGCAAAAATTCTTTAACAGACTCCTTTATTCCAAAGATCAGAATATTCAATTGCTGACTGCGGTGGTGATGCTGAGAGATATGAAAGAGGTTCCGGATAGTATCGTAAATAATCTGGCGGCTAATGATAAATACCGGGCGTATTTATACCGGTTTTTGAAAAGGTTCAACAAGTTAGATAAATTTCCTGCAAAGTATAAGCAACAGGAATTAATGGCCAGGAGTCTTTTAGTTGCAACAAGTGATTACGACAGAATTGATTCAATGGTTTTGATAAAAGTTATAACAACCACACATTTAAAAGATACCGGACAAGTATTTTTCTACAAATACAGGATTAATAAAGATGACTTATGGAAGATGGCTTTCAGTGGTTTTCAACCTGGGAATAAAAAGGAAGTTGCGACAAACAATACTTTCACTGTTTTTTCTGAAAAGGTATTAAACTACGAATTACCTGAGCTTGAACAGTTTCAAAATGAGTTTAAAAAATTGAAAATTAGTAATACAAAAAGCGGGAAGTATTTTTATATTGATGAAGATTATAAAAGATTTTAGACTTTTCTAATCAAACGGTCCGGGCATTTTATGAATGCAGAATATTGATTTTTGGAATGGACGCAATCAATTCCTGGGTGTACTGCTTTTTAGGATGATAAAATATTTCATCGGCCGTTCCTTCTTCTTCAATTCTACCTTTATTCATCACCATGATCCGGTCGCTAATGTAATGTACTACGCCCAGATCGTGAGAGATGAAAATAGAAGTGAATCCAAGTTCCTTCTTTAGGTCGTTAAGAAGGTTAAGTACTTGTGCCTGAACACTCACATCGAGAGCAGATACACTTTCATCGCAAATGATAAAATCAGGATTTAAACTCAACGCACGAGCAATACAAATGCGTTGTCTTTGGCCCCCGCTAAACTCATGAGGGTAGCGATTAAAATGATCTGGTCTTAGATCCACCTTTTCTAATAGGTCTACTATTTTGTCTTTTCGCTGTCTTTCGGTAGGGAGTATTTGATGGACTTTCATAGGCTCATTAATGGCCTGTCCGATAGTAATTCTTGGATTTAAAGATCCATACGGATCCTGGAAAATGATTTGTATCTCTTTTCTCATTTTCCTTAATTCTTCATCCGGGATATGGGCAATGTTTTTATTGTTGAAATAAATATTGCCAGAGGTAGGCTTAATTAAACGAATGATGGAGCGGCCCAAAGTTGTTTTACCACAACCGCTTTCGCCCACCAGACCCACTGTTTCGCCCTTTTGTACTGTAAAACTAACGTCATTTACCGCTTTGAACTCTTTGAGAGTTTTTCCAAAAAAATTCTTTTTTATTGGAAAAAAAACGTTCAGATTTTCAACTCTTAAAAGAGGAGAGGAGGAAGATTCTGTATTTGAAACAGGCATTTGTCCTGCAACCTTTTTTAAAATGGTTTCCTTCACAATCATTCCATTTTCAGAAATCTTACCTGATAAGAAGTCATCAATAACTGGGAGCCTTTTGCCTTTGGAGTCTGGTGCCGGCCGGCAACTTAAAAGTGCTTTTGTATATGGATGTTGTGGATTTAAAAAGATGTCTTTTATATTACCTGTTTCCACAACATCTCCCTTATACATTACAATAACTTTATCCGCAATTTCCGCTACTAAACCCAGGTCATGAGTGATGTATATTACACTCATGTTATGACTAATCTGAAGGTCTTTAATTAATTTTAAAATTGTTTTCTGCACGGTGACATCAAGAGCAGTTGTGGGTTCGTCAGCGATCAATAAAGAAGGTTCGCAGCTCATGGCCATAGCAATCATTACCCGTTGCTTTTGTCCGCCGCTGATTTGATGTGGGTAACGCTTGACCATTCCAGCCGGGTCAGGAAGTTGAACCTGCTCAAACAACTTAATGCATTTATCTTCCGCCTCTTTATAGGAAATATTCTGATGGGTTCTGATTGCTTCAATCACCTGACTTCCGCAAGTTTTTACCGGGTTCAAGGAAGTCATGGGTTCCTGAAATATCATTGCTATTTTATTCCCACGTATTTCTCTGATTATATCTTCCGGCTGCTTAAGCAAATCCAAAGAATGCTCCCCATTTTCAGAAAATAAAATTTCTCCCGAAGTGTATTGTGCAGGTGGAGAGGGTAGAAGCTGCAAAACCGATAAAGAACACACGGTTTTGCCTGAGCCGGATTCCCCTACAATGGCAACAGTTTCTCCGCGGTTGATTTCAAAAGAGACATTCTTGAGAGCAGAGGTTTTTCCCGAATCAGTGATGAAATCGATACTTAAATTCTTTATTTGAAGAAGAGGCGTCAAGGGTTTTTATTATTGGATGAGTACTGGAATTAGAAACTTAAATGAATGCTTACTTTTACTTTTTTTCCTAAAATTAAAATTTCAGATGTCTTACAGTAAGTCAGTCATTGATTAATTGATTTAATGATTCAATTCCAATTTTTAAATGTTTTTCTACGAATTGCGCAGTAACACTGGCATCGCTTTCAATTGTTTTTACTCCTTCAGGTACCATGTGTGAATCGCTCACAAGAAGTAAAGCTCCTGTAGGGATTTGATTGTAAAAACCAACTGTGAAAATTGTCGCTGTTTCCATGTCCACTGCATATGCCCTTATTTTTCTAAGATATGCTTTGAATGTTTCGTCATGCTCCCAAACACGCCTGTTGGTAGTGTAAACGGTTCCTGTCCAGTAATCAAAGGAAAAATCGCGGACAGTTGTTGAAATTGCTTTTTGTAGTGCAAACGCAGGTAATGCGGGCACCTCAGGCGGAAAGTAATCATTGGAAGTACCTTCTCCTCTTAGCGCTGCTATAGGAAGTATCAGATCGCCGATCTTGTTTCTCTTTTTTAATCCTCCACATTTCCCAAGAAATAAGACAGCTTTCGGCTCTATGGCACTTAACAGGTCCATGACTGTAGCGGCTCCCGGGCTGCCCATTCCAAAATTGATAATTGTAATGTCACCGGCTGTTGCACAGGGCATCGTTTTATCTTCTCCCACGACTTTTACATTATGAATGTCCGCGAACATTTGTACATAATTACCAAAATTTGTCAGGAGAATATATTTCCCAAAATTTTCCAAACTCTCACCTGTATACCGGGGTAGCCAGTTGTTTACTATGTCTTTTTTTGTCTTCATATTCTATATGCTGTTTTGTTTTTTGGTATGGATAAAAATACGATTTTAGATTTGAATAATTCTTTGATTGTAAATAAGAAAAAAATAAAAAGATTAAATCCGCTGATTGCGGATACTTTTGCCTATTTTTTTAGGAAGTTTCAACTTTTTATATGAATTATTTTCTCAGAAATGTTTCTTTGTAATTTGTTGAATGTTAATAGATAGTAATGCAATATTTTTTAAATGATAAAAATAAGTTTTCCAAAAGATAAAGTAAAGATACAACAACAGGAAGGTGTAAACGAAGTGTTTGATCCAATAAGAAAGAAATGGTTCCTGCTCACACCGGAAGAATGGGTACGTCAGAATTTTCTTCAGTTTCTACTGCAGAAGAATTATCCGGCTTCTTTAATTGCGATTGAGAAAGAGATTAAACTGGGGGAGTTGAAAAAACGATGCGATCTTGTTATATATAACCGGAGTATAGATCCCTGGATGATTATCGAATGTAAAGAAATGAATATCTCGCTTTCTGAAAGTACAATTCGTCAAATACTTCAGTACCATATTACTTTGCCTGCAAAATTTCTGATTATTACAAATGGAAGTTACTCCTATGGTTTTGAAAAAATATCCAATCAATTTTTTGAAATGGATACATTTCCCGATTATGAAATTTAATATTCAAGAAATATGCTTTCCTTCAATTGGGTAGATTCTAATTAAAAAATAACCGGCCCTTTGAAAGTCCGGTACTAAAATTATTGAATAAAAGGAAGGTTCTTAATTCGTTTCAATTATGGGAAAATGCCTAGTTCTTCATATGATGTAGCCACTTTATTAATGGCACAAACATAAGCTGCCGTCCGCATATCAGGAATGTTTGGGTTTTTTTGCCAGATGGCAACAATTTCTCTTGTAGCCGTAATCATTGTTTCTTCCAAACCACTTCTTACGAGGTCCACCTCCTCCGCGCCACGAAGTATAAATTCCCTATCCACCGGATTAATGGTTTTACCAGAAAGTGTTTCCATTTGCCGAACGATATGGTTGTTCATGTTTTCATCAAATCTTTTTTCTAATCTTCCATACCGAACGTGGCTAAGATTTTTAAGCCATTCGAAATAACTGACAGTTACACCACCCGCATTAAAATACATATCCGGAACAATTAAAACTCCTTTTGCATTCAATATGTCATCCGCATCCGGTGTAAGAGGTCCGTTTGCTGCTTCTCCAACTATTTTAGCTCTTACTCTATCAGCGTTGTCTCTATGGATGACACTTTCAAGCGCTGCCGGAATCAGAATATCGCATTCCATTTCCAAAGCATCACTTCTTTGTTCAAAATTTTCTGATCCGGGGAAATCTAATATTGATCCGGTCTTTTGCCTGTGTAAAAACACTTTTTCTACATCCAAACCATCTTCTTTTCTTATTGCTCCCTCAAACTCCGAAAGGCCAACAATCAATGCACCTGCCTGTTGGAAAAACAGTGCTGCATGATAACCAACATTTCCCAATCCTTGTATACAAATCCTTTTGCCTTTAACTCCAAGGGGTAAACCTATTTTATCCATGAGTGAAGGCATGTTGCATATTTCGTTTAATCCATAGAACACACCCAGGCCTGTGGCTTCTTTTCTGCCCCTAACACCTCCTTGTGAAATGGGCTTGCCGGTAACACAACCCGCGGCATCAATTTCTCCTGGTCTCATTGCAGAATAGGTGTCTAATATCCAGGCCATTTCTCTTTCTCCTGTTCCATAATCCGGAGCAGGTACATCTGTGCCCGGACCAATAAAATTCTTTTTAATTAATTCGGATGTATATCTTCTCGTGATTTTTTCTAATTCATAAGCAGAATATTCACGCGGATTTATTTTGATTCCGCCCTTGGCGCCACCAAAAGGAACGTTTACAATGGCGCATTTATATGTCATCAAAGCAGCCAATGCCATTACCTCATCCTGGTTCACTGCATTACTAAAACGAACACCTCCCTTGCAGGGAGTTTTATGATGAGAATGTTGTACCCGATAAGCCTCCAAAGTGATTATTTCTCCATTATCTCTTTTTATTGGAAAGCGTATTTGGTATACACTATTGCATTGTTTAATTAATTGCAGAATACCCTTGTCCCATTCAGTAAAAATGGCTGCTTTATCGAAACTTTTTTCAACATTATGGAAAAAACTGTAATCTACTTTTGATGACATGATTTTCTTATTTTTTTTAAATATCGGTGTTTTTAAAAGTATTTGCAATTTTATTTAAAACTGTTTTACATATTCTTTTCTTTTTTAGAAATTTTCAGATCGATCCTTATTAAATATGTCAGCAGAATGATAAGAATGACAAGGCATACAGCCATTACGACATAGATTTTATCATTGCTTCTCATCGTGCTCTCAAAAGAGGGAGCTATCTTATTTGAAGTGGATTGTGCCTGAGAAAATAGATAGATAAAAAGAAAGCTAAAGGTTAAGCTTATTCGATTCAGGAAATATTTATTCATTAATGATAGTTTTATTGATAAGCAGGTCATATCTGATTTTGAGATTACTGATCCATATACCCAGCAAAAGCCAGCCAAACACAGCCGGCCAGAAAATTAAACGCATTGCCGGATCCAGACTTCCTCCGCCAAGTGCCGGATTTCCTCCCGCCTCCGATCCTTCAAGGCCTCCCGGATGCAGGGATTCTACCATTCGAGGTAATATCATAATCAATGGGATGTATATGAAATAGGCAAAAATATTATAAACCCCAGCTACACGGGCTCTCTTATCGATATCGGTCATAGATCCTCTTAAAACGACATAGGCAAAGTAAATTAACACGGCTATTGCTGCTGCCATTTGCTTTGGGTCATTACTCCAATATTCTCCCCATGTAAATTTAGCCCAAATAGCTCCGGTAACTAGACCTAGAATTCCATAAATGATGCCCGTTTTGGCAAATTCTGTGGCGTAAATGTCATGTTTGATATTATGGGTTCTCAGATAGGCTATTGAATACCCAAGAGACAACGTTAGCAAGCCCATTTGCCCAAACCACATGGGTACGTGGAAATAAAAATTTCGAATACTCTGATTGAGATTACCGATTATCGGTACCTGAACAATAAAACCTGCGGTGAAGGTAAATAGCAGTAAAAAAACACATAAAATCTTCCACCATTTTATTCTCATGGGTATATTATTTTAATAAATTGCAATGTAAAGTAAGAGGTGCAAAATTAGAGTTTATTATTCATACCTAGTTTGCCATTTGAAGAATTAGCATTCACTTCTCAACTGCATAAAGATTATTATTTGATCTTAATTGTGCTAAAATAATAGGGCCATGAATTTTTTGAATGCCTATTAATCATTCCATAAAAATGGAAAAAGAACAATAGCTAAAACAATAACCAATAGATCAAGTGCACCTAAAACCAAAGAAATCTGCAATAAAGCTCCCTCTTTGAAAATCTCTCCAAAAGCAGATTTGGATAATCTAATCAGGAGCAGTAATTGAGGAACGATTAAAGGAAAGCCCAGAATCGCCATAATGGCTGCATTTTGTTGAGCCTTGGCTGCTATTGCTGCCATCAGCGTAAAAACTAAACTTAAACTGAAAGCTCCCAGGAATGCAATACCTATAAATTGAAGATGATCGGAAACCGGATTGCCAAGAAGAAATATAAAAAGTAAAATACTTATCAGTGTCATCATAAGCATAATGACTGTACTGTAGATCAGTTTAGAAATGATGAATTGAATCGGTCCTGTAACGGATTGGAAATAAATCATTCGCCCTTTGCTTTCCTGCAGAAAGCTTTTAGCTACCGCATTTATACAAACAAATAACTGGATCATCCAAAAAAGACCATTATATACCACGGCATCCGGTCTGCCCATTGCCAGGAA
>JBDSBN010000251.1:0-6825 GCA_039921585.1 Ginsengibacter sp.
AGTAGATGGCCTGAGTATGGAAGTGATGCGTAAGGCTCTTGAGCAAGCAAAAAAAGGTAGAGAACATATTTTGGATGCCATGTACGCATGTATTCCTGAACACAGGGAAGATGTGAAACCACAGGCACCAAGAATGCAGAAAATTATTATTGATTCAGAATTTATTGGAGCAGTGATCGGGCCTGGTGGAAAGATCATTCAGGAAATCCAGAAAACAACTGGAGCTACAATTAATATTACTGAGGTAGGAAAAACCGGTGAGGTTAGCATTTTCTCTGCTAATAAAGAAAGTCTTGATCAGGCAGTAGCATGGGTAAACAGCATTGTAGTTCAACCTGAAGTGGGAGATGTTTACGAAGGAACCGTCAAAGGAATCAAAGAATTTGGTGCTTTTGTAGAATTTTTACCAGGTAAACAAGGTTTGCTTCATATTTCCGAAATCATGTGGAAGCGTTTGGACAATATGAATAACTTATTTGAAGAGGGAGATAAAGTAAAAGTGAAATTGATTGGAGTAGATCCTAAAACAGGTAAGTTTAAATTAAGTATAAAAGTCTTGTTACCAAAACCTGATAACGCTGGCGGACCTCAGGAAAGAAGAGAAAATTAATTTATAAAATCAAAACATTCAGTTGTTTTTAAATAACGAAAAGCTTGTGTAAAAACAAGCTTTTTTTATGGAACTTACAGCCATAAAATTTAGTTCTGCAATGAAAAAATATATTAAAATAGATATTCAAACTGCCACTCCTGAACAGGCGGATATTTTAATCGCTTCAATGAGTGATCAACACTATTATGCATTTGAACAGGAGGGGAATAAGTTAGTGGCTTATATCACTGAGGAAGATTTTGATGAAAACGCCCTTAATGAATTAGTAAATAACCAGGATATTATTTCTAAATCTATAATTGACGATACCAATTGGAATAAGCAATGGGAAAGTGATTTTAAACCAGTAAGGATCGGGGATTTTGCTGTTATCAGGGCTGCATTTCATGAACAGCCACAAGAAGTTAAACACGATTTATTAATCACCCCAAAGATGAGTTTTGGTACAGGGCATCATGCCACGACGTGGTTAATGGTTGCTCAAATGGAGCATATTAACTTCAAAAACAAAAAGGTTTTAGATTTTGGTACTGGTACGGGAGTGCTTGCAATTTTAGCAGAAAAGCTTGGGGCATCTCAGGTAATGGCTATCGACCTGGATGAATGGAGTATCAATAATACTCTTGAGAATGCAGAAACCAATAATTGCACCAAAATCAATGTAGAATTACGCGATAATCTGGAGGGGCTTGAGTCCGCAGAGGTGATACTTGCAAATATAAATTTGAATATTCTTAACCAATTTTCCGCTTCTATTTCCGGGCTTCAGGAAGTAGGTGGGGCATTGCTTGTATCCGGATTTCTATCCGGAGATGCAGAGACAATTACGACGATTTTTGCAGAAAAAAATTATATGAAGAAAAAGCAAATGGATAGAGAAAACTGGGTTTCAATTTTGTTTGAAAAAAAATCGTCTTAAAAAGTTTTATGAAAATTAAACATGCTCAACATGTTTTTTATGTTATATTTGTCTACACGATTGCCTGTTATTAGTTATGAAAGAAAGTATTTTAATTGTCATTGCTTATTTAATTGGATCCATCCCTACAGCGTTAATTATCAGTAAACATTTTTTTAAAATTGACATCCGCGAATATGGGAGCGGCAACATGGGTGCGACCAATACTTTTAGAATCCTGGGTTCCAAATTCGGAACCATAGTAATGATAGGTGACATGCTCAAAGGTGTATTTGCTGTTGCGCTGTATCATTTTCTTCCATATTATCTTACAAACGAACTCGATAGAACGAACTTTATGCTAGGCCTCGGCATCGCAGCAGTCGTAGGACATATTTACCCAATTTGGGCTCAATTTAAAGGTGGGAAAGGTGTGGCTACTCTCTTTGGAATGGTGTTAGCCATTCAGCCTGTTGTAGCTATTAATTGTGTGGCTGTCTTTCTTGCTGTGTTATTTTTAACCCGGTATGTTTCTTTAAGTTCCATTATTGCCGGGGTTGCTTTACCTATTTGTGTACTCTGGATTTATAATGAGAAAGAAGTTTTTTATCGCGTGTTTGCAGTAGCTGTCGCAGCACTTATTGTTCTTACCCATCAAAAAAACATCGGTCGTTTATTAAAGGGGAATGAAAGCCGAGTACCCATATTAAAGCATCGTGACCGAAGGAAATCCCGTCGAAAAGACATGTAGTCATTATTAGCCACTTTTTTCTACTTTTTACACCTATAATCCCACTGCAAATCTCTCCTTTGCTCTAAAATATTTATTAAGCTATTCATAAAAATATCAATTTTATAAATCAGGCTGAATACAGCCTGTTTTCATCTAAAAGACAATAAATGTAAGAATGAATATTGGCGCTAATGATCGATTTTTATTATTAAAAAATAGCCAAAAGGATTTGTAAAATTTTCTCTTTTAAATTTTTTTGCTGCAACTATTTTCAATCAATCAAGTTCTTACTTTTGCTTGCCATAATTAAAAGTGGTACATCAATTGTTTAGGAAAACTAAAATCAGAAAACATGAAAAATAAATTATTAATATTTTTAGCATTCGCTGTATTAATTATCGCCTGTACTACCAATGCAATTACCGGTCGGAGCCAATTATCCCTGGTGTCCGAAGAATCGCTGCAACAGGAAGCAGTAAGCCAATATAGAAGCTTTTTATCCCAGAATAAAGTTGTTAGCAGTAATAACAATCGGGACGCTGAAATGGTTAAGAGGGTAGGTAACAGAATCGCAAATGCTATAACCAAATATTATCGTGATAAGGGAATTTCAAAAGAGTTGGAAGGATATAAATGGGAATTTAATCTGGTAGATAA
Source organism: Ginsengibacter sp. (assembly GCA_039921585.1). Taxonomy (GTDB): domain Bacteria; phylum Bacteroidota; class Bacteroidia; order Chitinophagales; family Chitinophagaceae; genus Ginsengibacter. Next base: position 2,902 of record JBDSBN010000251.1, read on the forward strand.
TAAAGATGTAAATGCCTGGTGTATGCCTGGCGGAAAAGTAGTCGTTTACACCGGATTATTAAATATAACAAAGAATGAGGCTGCACTCGCAATTGTTATGGGCCACGAAATTACCCATGCTGTTGCCCGTCATGGTCAGGAAAGAATCAGTCAGGCTTTTGCAGCACAAGGTATTGGTCTGTTAGGAGATGTATTTACTTCCGGAAATCAAAATGCGAATCAAATCTTTAATGCAGTATTTGCACCTGGTGCACAAGTAGGTGTACTTTTACCAAATTCAAGAAAACAGGAACTTGAGGCTGATCATTATGGATTAATTTTCGCTGCCATGGCAGGATACAACCCAAGAGAAGCAATTCCTTTTTGGCAGAGAATGGCCTCCGCTAAAAATAATCAGCAACAACCTCCTGAAATTTTAAGCAGTCACCCATTGGATGATAAAAGAATTAAAGAATTGAACAAACATATGGATGAGGCGTTGAAGTATTATACACCGGTGAAATAATTTTAAAATAAAACATTAATTCGATATTGAATATAAAATAATATTGCTTTAAGTAATAACTCAAGATATAATTTATTAAGGAACAGCGCCGGATCTTCCCATCGGGCAGAAACGGTGCTGTTCCTGTATGTTAACAAAATAACCGTCCTAGTTCGGTTATTTTTTCGTATATTTGCACTTGTCTAAACCACATCCTTTATATTAAACTTTACAATCTCTACTGTATTGCTTTTTAGGTTTTTAGGTTTTGAGGTTTTTCAGACCATTTTTTAATCTTAAAATATTGCTCAATTTATGTCTCAAACATTGTTTGAAAAACTGCAATTAGGGGATGAAAAAAATCTGCTAATACAAGGTCTTCCTTCTACAATTGAAAAGCAGTTTGCAAAACTATCCTTTTCAAAAAATGTCACTCAATTATTAAGAAGCAGAAAAATCGACTTTGCACTTATTTTTGCTTTGAATTCTAATCAACTTAGAAATATTTTTGCAGAGGTTTGTCCCGCATTACATGATGATACGATTTTATGGATCGCCTTTCCGCGCCAAACGTCTAAAATTGCCAGTGACCTTAATCGGCCAGGCTCATGGACTTTTATGGAAGAACAAGGATTTGAAACGGGAGAAAAAGTCGTGATGGATTATGTTTGGAGTGCTCAAAGATTTTACCGATCAGATGTTTGCGAAGAAGTGGTCGAATCACACGAAACGAACATTAAAACAAAATCAGAAAAATTAGCTGAAGCTTAATTTAGCCTGTTATTAATTCAATTTAATAGAGGTTTATAAAAGATTGCAGATAGGGATAGTTATTTTAAAATAACTGTCCCTATTTCATTTGTAAGCTCTATTTCTAATTTTTTCAAATGAGCGTGTGTTTGCACCAATAAGATCTGTTCATCCATCGATTTAGAATTTTGTAATTCTGTTTCGTTTTGATCTATCAGCTTTTTAATTTTCTTCAATTGGAGATAAGTCAAACTCGATTTGATATCCTTTATGTAATTATCTTCTTTAGTAGGAACAGGCATATCATACCTTTCTTCCCAGCCGGAACTCACCTGATATGGAAATTCAATCAAAGAAATCACTGCATTACTCATTTGTAAATCTTCACTATACAGGAAAGTTTTTGCCGTTGGCTCTAATCCTTCTTCATACCATTTTTTATAGAAATTGATTATTTTGTTCAAACTTTCTGATTCTATGAACTCATCATCCATCCATTCTTCCAGTAAATATTCTGCTACTGTTTTACCTTCTTCCCATTCTTTCAGACCATATTCCAATAAACATCGAGTTAGAGATCTTTCATGATGAAGATTATCTGATAACAGGCCTAACGCATCGGATTCCTCACCAGTTAGCGTGGGTTCATTCCCTTCAGGGATTTGAACATTGCTTTCAAAATTGAATTGTTTTTTCTCCTCTTTGCCAAGTTGATCGCGCGTAAATTTGTTCACCAGATTGTGGAGGCCTCCTTCGTCGATTCTTAAAATTTCTGCGGCTTTCCGGATGTAATCCTGTTGTTTTGTAAAGTCTTCTGTTTTATTGATTTTAGAAATAGATTCAGCAAGTCTGGTAACCACCTGAGCTCGCTTATTGGTATCATCGCCTGCTTCTTTTAAAGCGTAATCCAATTGAAATAATATAAAATCTTTCTTGTTCTTTTTTACAAAATCCGTAAAAGCTGTGGCGCCGTTGTTTTGTATAAAACTATCCGGATCTTCCTTATTTGGCAATAGGACAAGATGTACGTTTAATCCTTCTTCCAGAGCTAAATCCAACCCCCGCAGGGCAGCTTTTACACCAGCATCATCTCCATCATATAATATCGTCAAATTAGGAGTGTATTTCTTAATTAGTCTCAGTTGGTCAGGCGTAAGGGAGGTACCGCCGCTAGCAACCACATTTTCAACGCCAGCCTGATGTAGAGACACCACATCGGTATAACCTTCTACAAGCAAACATTCGTCTGCCTTATCAATGGCCTGACGGGCAAACCAAAGACCATAAAGGATTTTACTCTTTACATAAATTTCATTTTCCGGAGTGTTGATGTATTTCGGAGCCCGGTCATTTTTTCGAATTAATCTGGCTCCAAAGCCCATAACTTTCCCGGATTGATTATGAATCGGAAAAATAATTCTTCCGCGATAATTATCCTGCAATCCGGACTCTCTGTTAACAACAAGGCCAGACTTTACCAGAAGCTCTTTGTTGTATTGCATATCCAGAGCTGCCCGGGCAAAGGTGTCTCGTGCTTCCGGATTGTATCCCAGCTCAAATTTTTCAATAATATCTAATCTGAAACCCCGTTCTTTTAAGTAGCTCAAACCAATATTTAAGCCTTCTTCCTCTTTCGTTAATTGATTTGTGAGAAATTCCTGAGCAAATTTATTAATGATAAAAAGGCTTTCAGAAACCTGTTGCTGAACCTTATATTCCGGGGATGTTTCTCTTTCTTCTATTTCAACGTTATACCGTGCAGCAAGCCATTTTATCGCTTCCAGGTAGGAATACTTTTCATGTTCCATGATAAAAGTAATGGCATTACCGCTTTTCCCACATCCAAAGCATTTATAAATTTCTTTGGATGGGGAAACTGTAAAGGAAGGAGATTTTTCATTATGAAAAGGGCATAATCCCAAGTAATTCGCTCCTCGTCTTTTTAGTTTAACAAAGGAATCGATGATTTCAATAATATCTATTTTGCCAACTATCTCCTGTATGGTTTCCTGAGGTATCATAATTAATTTTAAAACTTGTTTGGTGGCAAATGAACGTGATGCAGAATAGGATATTCTAAATTCTAAAATTAAAATGTATCAAAAATCCCTTTTTACCTACCCGCATTTAAAAATAAAACTGACAACACAACCATGATCAAAGCTGTAACAACCATGATTCTTATAAATTTTTGAAGTGAAAAGCTATTCATTGTAAATAAGTTTAGTGATGCACGAAGTAAATTAATAAAAAGCAGATTATAAAATCCTGGATAAAATGTTCGGATTTACAGTCGATTTAGATTATTTATAGTTCTTTCTTTTTAATGAAACCAGCTTCAAATACATTTCCGAAATGAAAAAGTATTTTTTCTTTTAATTCAGCCATATCCACTTTAAAGCCCAATTCTTTTTCCAGGGAAGTAACCTGCTTATTTGCAATTCCACAAGGAATAATGTAATTGAAAAAATTTAAATCAGTATTTGCATTCAAAGCAAATCCATGCATCGTTACCCATCTGCTGCAGTGGATTCCTAATGCGCAGATTTTCCTTTCTTTTCCGGGTATTCCGGGATCCAGCCACACACCAGTTTCCCCTTTACTTCTGGAACCTGTAATTCCATATTCGGCAATAGTCCGGATGATTACTTCCTCCAGATTGCGTAAATATTTGCCCAGATCTGTGCTAA
>JBDSBN010000252.1:0-9687 GCA_039921585.1 Ginsengibacter sp.
ATTTCACTCCAAAAATGCCCGGCGAATACTCCATCAGTTATACTGGCAGTAATCCTTCCGGCAGCGTATCAAAAGAATTTTATCTGATTGTGGAAATTCCCATCAGGCCTGTAACCCCCGAAAGCAGTGCGTATATCAGTAAAGTTTTTGAATACCTGCCGGCGCCGGGTCAATTTATTAATAAGAACCTGGGAAATTGGGCTTCCGCGGAAAAATTGGTCGGAGGATCATTAAATATGGTTTCTCTTGGTGGGTATGGCGGGTATATTATATTTGGCTTTGATCATTCCATAGTAAATGAAGAAGGGTATGATCTGGCTATTTATGGCAATCCTGCAAAAGCTCCTTATGAATGGGCAGAACCTGGAATTGTCATGGTAAGTCAGGATGCCAATGCTAATGGTTTACCTGATGATAAATGGTATGAATTGGCAGGAAGTGAATACAATTCTGCAGAAACGATCAAAAATTATGAAGTAACTTATTACAACCCAAAAGCAGATGGAAAAGATATTCCCTGGAAGGACAATCAGGGAAGATCTGATGTGGTCCTGGCGAACAACTTTCATAAACAAAACTATTACCCGTTATTTGCTCCCAACCAGGATTCAATCACCTTTAAAGGAACTTTATTGAAAAGCACTTTTCGGCAGAATGGTGGAATTTCTATCAATGAAGGTTTTGCCTGGGGGTATTCGGATACATGGAGTATTGACGATGATTACGAGTCGAAAAGATATAACTCTTTCGATATTTCAAACGCGGTAAATGCGGAAGGAAAGAAAGTGGTTTTGAAAGCGATTGATTTTGTAAAAGTATATACCGGACAAAACTCCAAAGGAAACACTATGATGGGAGAAATCTCAACAGAGGTAAAAGGAGCTGCGGATATCAGGCTGTTGAAATAGATATCAGATTTTAGGTAGGAACTTAAACCTGTTCATAGCCTATAGCGGACAAAAACTGCCAACAAAAAAATATAAAAAGGTTACCTACTTTCAAAAGCAGGTAACCTTTTTTTATACTAAATCGTTTTATACTAATTCGATCACGGTAATCTCTGGCAGAATTCCAACCCGTCCCGGATATCCTATAAAGCCGAAACCAGTATTTACATATAATTTCTGTTTTCCTTGTTCGTATAAACCTTTCCATTGTTTATAAACATACTGTACAGGGCTCCATTTAAAACCCGGGATATCCAGGCCGTATTGCATTCCATGTGTATGTCCGCTAACCGTAAGATCGATATCTGGAAAGAGCGGTCGGACCTGTGCGTCCCAATGACTTGGGTCGTGCGAGATTAAAATCTTAAATGGATATTTTTCTGTTCCGGCAGCAGCTTGTTTTAAATCTCCAAATTTCGGAAATCGTGCCTTCGCGCCCCAATTTTCCACGCCTATAACAGCTATTTGATCCCCATCTTTTTCAAGAACAGCATGTTCATTCATCATCAATTTCCATCCCATATCAGCATGTACTTTCTTGAGGTTTTCTAAATTTTGCACTTTTGAAACTCCCTGATATGGCCATTGAACATAATCCCCGTAATCATGGTTTCCAAGCGTGGAGAAAACTCCGTATGGTGCTTTTATTTTGCCAAAAATATCTTTATAGTCATCCATTTCTGAGCTTCTGTCATTAACAAGGTCGCCACTGAAAATAGCCATGTCGGCTTTTTCCGCCAATATTTTATCTACTCCTTCCTTCACTGCATGTTTATCAGTTAGGCTACCTGCATGAATATCGCTGATAAATACAATTTTAAATCCTTTGAATGCTGCCGGTAAATTATCATAGCTAAGTTTTATCCGTTTTACCGTGTAATTGTATTTGTTAGAAAAGCCATATATCAGACTTCCAAACAATGTACTTCCGGCCGCCACGCCCATCCAACTTAAAAATTCGGATCTGCTGATTTTATCATTATTGATTTGTGAAGTTTCCGTATTTATAGACATGGATTTTGTAACCAACCATTGCACTATGCGGCGAATATCATCGATCAGGAAAAAAGTTACTGCGGCAATTTTGGAAACGGTTAATCCCATCACCACTGCTACAATATAACTTCTGGTGGTTACCGTTACAGATTTAGGATCACCAAAAGAAAGAAATGTCATGGCACTAACAGTAAGAAGAGTTAAAAACCAAAAACTGTAAAAAATGATCGACCTGGTTTTGGGAAGCGCTGAGGCGGATAGGGATTTTATGGCCATAAAAATGTACAGATCCAAAAGGAGCATAATAGCCACCACCACAAAAAACATAAACGGAGTTTTCATAAAAAAGAATTAATCAAATTAATAGGTTAGGTATTCATCCAGTTGGGCATTGATTACCCGAAGTGTATCTGCGTTAAGATTTCCTTCAAAATCCATAACCTGATTAATTGATGAAATAGGTAATTTATTATAGTATACATTCATTTTAAGGTAATGAAGTGTATCTGCGAGATGATCCATTCCGCGTAGATTTCCTGCTCTGCCGGATGAAACTCCCGTTAAAAGAGCCTTTTTGTAATGCCAGGTTTTTCTGATATCTGAATAGTCAATCATCATTTTTAAAATGCCTGGATAAGATCCATTGTATTCGGGAATTATAAATAAAAACTTTTTGGTAGGGATAAGAATTTCTTTTTCGATATGCAGAAACGCATCCTTTCTGTTTATTAAATCCAGATCATTCAGGGTAAAAAGAGAAGCATCGATATTTTTTTCTTTCAATATAAGCTGGTAGATTTTTGCCACTTTTTCTGTATGACTATCCACTCTGTTTGTCCCACTTATAATTGTATACATCTTTACCTAATATATTAATTTTATTTGCAAAAGTACCACTTTCACTTTTAAGGAAACATGATCAAACGATGTGAAATCGTTAATAATTTATTCACCAATAATATACGTAAAGGGCATAACAATTCAACTTTTAATGTGTTTCTTTTAACAATATATTCCATCACTTCCCATTTTCGGGAAATCTCCATAATAACAAATGTTTTCCTTCGTTTTTGTAAAAAAATGGTGCTCCAGATAGTGGTTTATTATTATAAATGAACAGAAATTTTTGACCCTGATTCATTTATTCTATATTCAATCATCAATGTTAGGTATTAATGTTTATTTTAGCACCTTTGCAAAAAAAGTGTACTCTTTAAAAAAGTATGACATCAAGTTAAATGATCATGCAAGGGTATTTAAAGGAGGTTTTCAAAATAAACAATCTTTAAGGGAAGCCCTGACTGGTTATGATGAATAGAATTGCCTAAAGAAGGGGAATGATTTTTTAAATTGACTTCCATTTGCAGATTAAAAAGAGTAATTCCTGATTAGTAATTCTGATACTATAAGGCTTTTAAAATCAATGATGAAAAACAACATCCGAATATAATATATGGCAAAAATAATAGGAATAGCAAATCAAAAGGGGGGTGTAGGTAAAACTACTACGGCGATTAACCTGGCAGCAAGTTTGGCAGTGCTGGAATATAAAACATTGCTGGTGGATGCAGACCCTCAGGCTAATACCACCACAGGTGTTGGATTCGATCTTCACAACATAAATACAGGAGTTTATGACTGTATGGTTAATGAAACCCCGGCCAAAGATGTAATCTTGAAGACAGAACTGACTTATATGGATTTAATGCCCTCTCATATTGACCTTGTAGGTGCAGAAATTGAAATGATTAATTATCCGGAAAGAGAATCTGTTTTAAAGAAAGTATTGCAGCACGTAAAAGATGACTATGATTTTATAATTATAGACTGTTCGCCTTCTTTGGGTTTGATCACAGTAAATGCCCTGGTAGCTTCGGATAGTGTCATTGTTCCGGTGCAGGCTGAGTTTTTTGCACTGGAAGGTTTGGGGAAATTACTCAATACAATTAAAATTGTACAAAGCCGGCTCAATGTGGAGTTAGAAATAGAAGGATTGTTAATGACCATGTATGATGGAAGACTGCGTTTATGTAATCAGGTAGTTAATGAGGTTCGGCATCATTTTGAAGAATTGGTATTTAATTCTATTATTCATCGCAACACCCGGTTGAGTGAGGCTCCGAGTTTTGGAAAACCAGCCATATTATATGATGCTGAAAGTAAAGGAGCTATAAATTATCTCAACCTCGCAAAAGAGATTTTGCAAAGAAACAATTTGACAAAAATTTCACGGACCGAAAAAGTGATGGAACAACCAGAATAAAAAATGAAAGCAAAAAAGGATAAAAAAGAAGAAGAAGTAAAGAAAACAATTTCTCCAAATAAAAAGATGACAGCACCAAATAAGAGAGAAGCATTGGGGAAGGGAATTCGTTCGCTACTCCAAAATATAAATAGTGATTTAGACATAACAGAAAAGAGTCTCATTTCCCAATCAGGCGGAAAAGAGAATGTAGTGAATGTGCGTCTTCCAATCAGTGCGCTTGTACCTAATCCGGATCAGCCAAGACGTGATTTTGATGAAGTCGCATTAAGCGAATTGGCGGCTTCTGTTAAAATGCATGATATTATTCAACCCATCACGGTGACAAAAATGTCTGATGGGAAATATAAAATTATAGCCGGAGAAAGAAGATACCGTGCCTCTAAGATTGCCGGCCTGACCGATATTCCGGTATATATCCGGGAAGCTACTTCGTCACAAACATTAGAGCTGGCATTATTAGAAAATTTACAACGGGAAGATCTAAATGCTATTGAAATTTCGCTTAGTTACAGGCAGTTGATGGAAGAATTGGATTATACTCAGGAACAACTCGCAGAGAGAATGGGTAAAGAGAGAAGTACGGTAACTAATTATTTGAGATTGTTAAAGCTCCCACCGGATATACAAGCTGCTGTGAGGAATTCTACCATCAGCATGGGCCATGCCCGCGCGTTGATTAATGTAGATATGGTGGATAAACAATTGTATATTTTTAATGAAATAAAAAGTAAGCAGTTATCTGTAAGACAAACAGAAGAACTTGTCAGAAAAATGTATACTCAGGGAAATATTCCTGCAGCCAGCACAAAAAGTACCTTGCCTCCTTCCTTAAAAAAGATTGAAGATAACTTAGCATCTCATTTTAGTACAAAGGTTAAAATGACTCATAGCAAAAAAGGTACGGGCAGTATTACTTTTGATTATTTTTCTATTGAAGAGTTGAGTTCACTTCTTGACAGAATGCAGGTATCTGTAGATTAATTATGCGTCTCATCTTATTATCTTTTTTAATTACAATCTTATTTTCCTTATTCCCTAAGGTGGATTTATATGCGCAGGATATCGTTGATACCTTGCCGAAGGATCAAAAGGTTGATACCCTTATTTTAGACGGTACCAGGAAGGATACATCTTTTAAAAGTGTGCTGGGGTTGGATACGGTTTTATCTAAAAAACATAACCCTAAGGTGGCTATATTTCGCTCTGCGGTATTGCCGGGTTGGGGGCAGGCATACAATAAAAAATATTGGAAAATACCCATTGTTTACGGGGCGCTTGGAACAACCGTTGCAGTGTTTTTATTTAATATAAAAACATATAATGAGCTACGGCAGGCGGTGATTTATAAATCGGATACCATTCCGCAGAATGACTTATTAATTCCACCGGAATTTAGAAATCTTCGCGTTCAGGATTTGCAGTTATTTAGAAATGCCTACCGGCAATATATTGATTATTCCGTTCTGGTGTTTTTGCTGGCATGGGGTTTAAATGTTGTGGATGCCGCAGTTGATGCACATTTGAAGGCTTTTGATGTGAGCCGCGATTTAAGCCTAAAAGTGAAACCAAGCTTTGATTATCTAACCAATACCTCCGGAGTGTCTCTGGTATTGACATTCAAGGATAAAAAGGAAAGAAATTTAAAACCTTTGCCTTAAAATTATTCGCTTTCGCAAAGCGATTAAATGAACGAATTAGATTTGTGAATTCGAACTTACTTTCATTTTTTAATACAACCCATCATGCTAAAAATTGCCCTTATTGGTTACGGAAAAATGGGAAAAGCCATTGAAGAAATAGCTCTTCAAAAAGGCCATTCCATTGTTTTGAAAATAGGCTCAGATAATTTATCTGATCTGACTTCGGAAAATTTAATGAAAGCGGATGTGGCTATAGAATTTACAAACCCTGAAAGCGCCTTAAAGAATATTTCTTTCTGCTTGGAAAATAAAATTCCGGTTTTATCCGGTAGTACCGGGTGGACGAATGAATTGCCTTTCATTGAAGAGAAATGCCGCGAGCTGGATGGTAGTTTTTTATATGCAAGTAATTTTAGCATTGGGGTAAATATCTTTTTTGAATTGAACAAAAAGCTGGCTGCACTTATGCGTTCACATACGGATTATAATGTGCACATGGAAGAAGTGCATCACACTCAAAAACAAGATGCCCCCAGCGGTACAGCTATTACTCTGGCTGACCAGGTGATTGCAAATAGCCATTCCAAAAGCAAATGGGTAAATCAATCTCAAAACACTCCGGAGGAGCTTTCTATAATTAGTAAAAGAATTGATGAGGTACCAGGTACGCACACAGTTACTTACTCATCCACCATAGATGAAATTGAAATTAAGCATACTGCCCACAATATGGTAGGATTCGCTGCTGGCGCGGTTGCTGCGGCTGAATACATCTGGAATAGAAAAGGTGTTTTTTCCATGCAGGATGTTTTAGGGCTTGTATAAAATAAAAAAGTTGCTCCTGGAAAGAAGCAACTTTAATTTTCTGATAAATTTAAAAGATTGATTTTTTTAAGTCCTGTTTTTTAGGATGAATGAGAATTTATTCGTTTTAAAAGTTTCAGTTCTTTAAAAAACCATTGCATCCAGATGATGCCTAATAACGGGAGCACTATGAAGCTTAACATATTATAATCGAAGGCTTCCTCTATGTTGAAATGAATCAAATGCATGATTCCTCTCGTCATTCCACATCCATAACATTCAAAATTAAAAATCAATTGAGATAGACAAAGGGATTGCCCATCGTCAAAGAATGTTGCCGGAAGAATCAGTAAAAGAATCGGCACTCCAACAATGAAAATAAGTTTCGAAAAAGTAACTATTTTTTTTAGTTTCATAAATTAACTCCTGATTACCTAAAGTGTTTTATCATATGGACCATTCTTTGGTTCCAAAGTGCCCATAGCAATTCTTATCAAATCAATAAGAGACCATACTCCGCAACCACCTAAAGTTAGTAATTGAACAATACCTTGCCAGGTATAACCAAGATAGAATCTGTGGATACCGATTCCTCCAACAACAATTGCAAGAATTAAGGCAATCATTTGAGATTTTTCGCCACCTGCTTTCATGTCCAGAGCGTTCACCTCTTTAGAATTCAATGTGCCGTCAGCATTGATGCTTTTTTTCAATTTCTTTTGAGCAAATTTGAAAGCAACTTTCTCAGAAAGACTCAAGCGTTGGCCAGTTACTTTTTGATACTCTTTTACCTTCATTTGAGAAAGAGCTAGCAGAGATACTTGTTCACCATTAGGTCCCAGAGGGAAGTAGAATTCTGATGCTTTTGTTACAGGAACTGAAACGGATGAGGCACTGAAAGATGTTGCGACTAATGAAAACGCAACAAACAAAAGAAAAATTTTTCTCATTGTAGTTAATTTTGGTTTAATTTAAAATACAATGATATGCCTATTTCATTTAATTAACAATGCTTTAATAATCTTTTTTTTAATGTTTGTTTTTCTTATGAATCGGCAGATTATTCAGCATATCTTCTGTCATAGAACTGAGTGTATATTCAGGCTTCCACCCCCAATCTTTATTGGCAATAGTATCATCAATACTTTGTGGCCAGCTATTAGCGATTTCCTGCCTGTAATCGGGTTCATATTCCATTTGAAATTCAGGAATATGCTTTTTGATTTCTTCTCCAATTTCTTTGGGACCAAAACTCATTCCCGAAATATTATAAGAAGTACGAACCAAAATGTTTTCCATGGGCGCTTCCATCAATTCTATGGTGGCACGGATAGCATCCGGCATGTACATCATGGGTAAATATGTATCCGATTTTAAAAAAGAAGTATATTTTTTTTCACTAAGAGCTACATAAAAAATTTCAACGGCATAATCGGTTGTTCCGCCACACGGTTGACTTTTATAGCTGATTAATCCAGGGTAACGAATGCTTCGAACATCTACCTGGTAGCGGTTGTAAAAATAATTGCACCAGAATTCACCGGCATATTTACTGATTCCATACACTGTAGTAGGTTCTATAATGGTTTGTTGCGGACAATTCGTTTTTGGGGAGGTGGGACCAAAAACTGCAATGCTGCTGGGCCAGAAAACTTTATGCACGTTTTCGTCCTTAGCTATTTCCAGGACATTCATCAAACTTTGCATATTCAGGTGCCAGGCGAGGGAAGGATTTTTTTCACCGGTGGCGGATAAAATAGCTGCCAAAAGATAAATTTGGGTAATGTTTTGTCTCATTATCTGAACATGCAGCATTTCTTTATTCATTACATCTAAGCTTACATACGGTCCTGTGCCCTTTAATAGAGGGTTTTCTTCGCGTAAATCTGAAGCAATCACATTGGCACCTCCGTATTGTTTTCTCAAGGCTAAAGTAAGTTCTACACCAATTTGACCACAGGCACCGATTACTAAAATTTTTTCTTTTATCATTATATCAGATTTCTAAGTTTAGGCACAAAGTAAAATGTAAAAGACCAAAGAGCAAAAACTGGTCGAAAATCAGGCAAAATTGAATTTAATCAAATTTGCATTTCTAATCAATATCATGATTTAGTAAATAGGATATTGGTATGGTTGTTTTGAAAGATTTTTCAATAATATTTATGTCGAAAGGAACAATAGTTTTTTTTGGTAGCAATGAAAATACACCTGAATTCAAGAAGTTTGAAGAAGTACAATGGTTAATGTTTTTTTGGTTCTTGAGTTAGATCGAAAAAAAAATCCTTCAACGTTAAATCGCTGAAGGATTGACTCAGTGCGGAAGAGGAGATTCGAACTCCCACGCCCTTTCGAGCGCTACCACCTCAAGGTAGTGCGTCTACCAATTTCGCCACCTCCGCAAATGGGTTGCAAATTTAGTAAAACTGTTCATTTAAAAAATTAAGTATTTAAAATTATTCTGAAAGTAGTTCCTTTTCCTACTTCTGTATATTTTATATCCAGTTTTCCGTTGTGGTATTGCTCAATAATTCGTTTGCATAAGGAAAGCCCTAAACCCCATCCCCGTTTCTTTGTTGTGAATCCTGGTTTAAATACTTTGGAAATATTTTGTTTGCTGATTCCTTTGCCCGTATCGCTTATGTCGATAATCGCCTTACCAGGTTGTTCTTTTAAAGTAATTTTTATTGTACCCTGACCATCCATTGCGTCCAATGCATTTTTTAATAAATTTTCAATCACCCAATCAAATAAAGGTGCAGAAATGTTTGCCAAAATATTTTCATTCTCTTTGTTAATCTTGAAAATCACCTTTTCTGTAGACATCCTTTTTATGTAGGAAACTATTTTTTCAGTCTGAATATTTAAATTCATTTCTTCCAGTTTGGGACTGCTTCCTATTTTTCCAAACCGGTCACTAATGAGATTGAGCCGGTTTATATCTTTTTCCATTTCTTCGGAAATGTCCAGGCTGTCTTTTCTGTCTTTAAGCATCTCTACCCAACCTTGCAGGGATGAAATAGGGGTCCCCAAT
>JBDSBN010000253.1:0-3600 GCA_039921585.1 Ginsengibacter sp.
TTTCAAAAGGAGATTTTCTCGGATTGCAAGGGATCTCTGGTAAAGGGAAAACAACATTGGTAAATATTTTATTAGGATTCTTAGAGCCTGATCAGGGAGAGATTCATATAAACAATAAGTGGCTGAAGGCTACAGAGCGACAGCAATTTTGGGAGAGAATTTCATATGTAAAACAACAGCCATTATTGATACATGATAGTATTTTGAAAAATATCACACTGAGCGAAGAGGATGTAGATGTAGAAAAACTGGATAATGTATCCCGGGTATCTGGTCTGCAGGAAGAGTTTGCCAGGCATCCTGAAGGATTAGATCAGATCATCACGGAAAACGGAAAGAATTTGAGTGGAGGTCAGCGTCAGCGCATCATGTTGGCCAGAGCGCTTTACAGATCATTTGATTTGCTTATTCTGGATGAACCCTTCAGTGAGTTGGACATTAATTCGGAAAATCGATTGCTTGGGTACATTAGGGAATTAGCTCTTTACGGTAAGATGATCCTTTTGATTACGCATAAAAAAGAAAGCTTTTCCTATTGTAATAAAATTGTGTCTTTAAATGAAAGAGAATCTGCCTGTCTTGATGATATTGACGCCCGGCTTTCCTGAAAATGAGACAGATTCAACTTGTCTCCCATTTATTCAGAGCCTGGTAAGAACGATCAACAAAGATTTTTCTCATGTAAAACTGATTGTTTTAAGTTTTCAATACCCGTTTGTATCAAAAGAGTATGTATGGAATAATAATCGGGTCATTTCTTTTGGAGGAAGAAATAGGGGGAAAATAGCGAGACGAATTTTATGGTTCAATGTCTGGCGAAAAATGAAAATGTTGAATAAGGAGAATAAAATAACCGGCATTTTTTCTTTGTGGATGGGCGAATGTGCAATGCTTGGAAGCCGCTTTGGAAGAAAATTTAATATCCCACATTATTGCTGGATAGCAGGTCAGGATGCGCGGCCTAATAATCATTTTGTTTCAAAAATTAAACCCGATCATCAGGATTTGATCGCTATTTCCGATTCCATTGCTGATGAGTTTTTTAAAAACTATTTAATCAGGCCATCGCATGTTATTCCAAATGGAATTGAAAAAGAACTGTATCCACGTGCAGCATCCGAAAGAACGGTGGATCTGCTTGGCGCGGGTTCTTTAATTCCTTTAAAACAATATGAAGTATTTATTCAGTGTGTTTCAGAATTAATGAAAAGACTGCCTGATATAAATGCTCACTTATCAGGCAGTGGCCCTGAAACCGACTCCTTGAGGAAGCGCATCATTGAAAATAAACTTCAAAATAATGTGTTGCTACATGGAGAATTGGCACATGGAAATTTATTAAAGCTAATGCAGCAATCAAAAGTATTTCTTCACCCATCCTCCTACGAAGGATTTAGTATGGTTTGTCTCGAAGCATTGTATGCCGGCTGTCAGGTCATTAGTTTTTGTAAGCCTATGGACGATGATATAACGAACTGGCACATTGTAAATAATATAGAGGAGATGATTGAAAAAGCATACGAAATTCTTTCCCAGCCTGGTTTTGAGTATACATCTGAGATGCCTTACTCCATAAATAATACTGCAAAATCAATCATGAAATTATATAACGTTTAGTCTCTGGGTTTGAATAAATTTAAAGTGAAATTTACCGGTTTCCCAAACGGTCACCGGAATTTAAGCTATTAGAAACATCTTGGCGTGGAGAAAATGTATGCGTATTTCTTTTTGTCATAATTTTTTCGCCACGTCCTGTATTTTTTGTCCGATTGCCTCAAATGAAAGATGCTCTTTAAAGTGGTTTAATATTTTACTCCGCAATTCAATTCTGTTTGCAGACATTGCTTTTCCCATTGCTAAAACCAGCGCATCGACATCTCCCGGCTTGTATAAAAATCCGAGCTCTCCATTTGCGGTAATGGTTTTAAAGGATGAAATATTTGTAACAACTGGAATGACCCCACAACTCATGGCCTCACAAATAACCGTTCCGCTTCCTTCGTAATGAGAACCCGATAGAATAAAATCAGCACTGTTGAGCCAGTATTGCATCTCTTTATGAGGGATTTTACCTATGAAATAAATTGACGGGCAATTGCTCTGGGATACAAGTGTTTTTAGTTTGGCAAGTAATTCTTCTGTTTGATAAATTAAATACAGACGTGCCTCCGGATGCAATAAATGGAATTTTAAAAACGCTTTTATTACAGTCAGAGGATCTTTGTTTTCATTCAATCTCCCTGCCCACAAAAAAACAGGATAACCGGTTATGTTCGTTTTTAATTTGGCAATCTTTTGATCAATAGGGTGAAATTCTGAGGACACTTCCATGATCTCATGGATTTTTCTTTTGGAGGAAATGGTGCCCTTTTTCACCCATTCCCATCCCGTTATTTCTGATGCGAAAAAATAGGCATTGATACATTTATCCGCTATTTTTTGTACCTGTTTCTTTATGCCAGTCGCAGGTTTTTCTGCATGATTTTGAACGATGATTTTTACCTTTTTTCCCAGAAATAACCGACATTGAATAATTTGGATAGGATCATGGAAACTGGCTACAACAAGTATGTCAGGCTTTAAGCTTTTTACAAAACGGTGAAGTTTGAGGGGAAAGTAATTTTTTCTTCCTGAAGGCTTTCTACAATAATATTGAACTCCCTTATTCATGAAAACACCTTCATAATTAATATAGTCAACACGTATGACTGTATTGGTTTTGCTAAGATATTCCAGCGATCCTACATAGAAGTCGATTCTATCCAACCACTCTTCCGGAGCGTGGATGTCAGATGAATAATGATAACTTAAAAAAACAAATCTCATGTTGAATAAATGTTTTAAAATGTTCTTTTCATTTATACTTTTTTCTGGAATCAGAATGCTGTTGTGCATTTGTTTATTGGGAAATGTGATTCTGAATAATAAGTTGAAATTTCATCCATTAATTGTCCCATATTTCCATAAATATATTTCCTTTTGCCGTGAATTGTAATTGGGCTAAAGGATGCTATTTTAAAATTGGAATCCATCAACTGATCTTTTATTTCTTCATCAAATAAACGGATTTGCCCTTGATGCAAAACCAGTTGAAGACTTTCAGGATTTAAAGAATAAAATGTATCAAAGTGATTGTTCTGCGTGATTTTAGCGATGATGATATCTGCATTTTTATTCATAGCAATAGCACCTATGTTATTTTGATTCCACGCCAGTGAAGGAGTTTTTGTGAGGGATTGATACAATTCCTGATCATTCATCAGACCGGTATTTCGTGCAACCCGCAGGTGATTCCATAAATTCCAATCAGCAGTCAAGGTGGAATCTGTACCAAAAAGAATCCTTGTCTTTGTTTTTAGTCTTTGGATATCTGCGGTTTTATTCAGCAGGAAAAAATTGGAAACCGGGCACCATATTACTGCTTTAAAACTTTTCGCCTGTTCCTCATCCATTGCTACACCATGCACTGCGAAAAGACTTTTGTGGAAATAGTTCGCTTTTATCAATTTGTCAATTTCTTTATGAGCTGCTTCATCAATTCCTTCTCCGGCATGAATTACATAAGATTGTTTTATGTGAAAAGGATTGTTCAGTTTTAAT
>JBDSBN010000254.1:0-3086 GCA_039921585.1 Ginsengibacter sp.
TCGTATTTATAAACATCCTCTAAATTTCCATTCACCTTATATTGGGCAGATAAATAATTAAGCCAATAATTGTTTGTTTTCAATTGTGTTTGGCGGCTTCGTTGTTGTTCAGAAATAAATTTCTTTACATCTTTTTCTTCCGGACCATTTTTTTGTAATTGATGAATTTCATCAAGTGTAGCAGCTATTAATTTATCTACATTCTGCGGAGAACACGAAAATCCAATGCTGACGCTAAACGTTGGGACAGGTTGCAAACTATAATTGACAGACGCTGAGGGTGAGTAAACTCCTTCTTCCGTTTCACGTAACCTTTCAGTCAATCTGATCTTCAATATTTCTTCCAGGCCATTCATCAATAGGTTTTGTTCAAGACCATATTTATAATTGCCACTAAAAACCAGTTGAACAAAAGCCTTGTCTTCTGTCCCTTTGTAAATGATTTTTTTTATCTGGCCAGATGGAACTCTGATTCCTAAATCTTTTGCCTTTTCTTTTCTGTTAATTGAGGGTAAAGATCCAAGATACGTTTCTAAAAGTGGTTTAATGGAATCCTCATTGATATTACCTACAAAAAAGAAAGTAAAATCAGACGCATCTGCAAAGCGATCTTTATAGACCTCAAATGCTCTGGTTGAAGATATCTCATCAGCCTTTTCTATCGTAGGACCTGTGCGCCTTGGATGATAATTACCTAAAATAGCACTTGCTGAATCGCTAAATACTGCATTTGGATCATTACCTCTATTGGTCAAGCTACTTTTAAAATTAGACACCAATCCTTTTACAATACCTGAATCTATTCTTGGTTCGGTAAAAAACAAATGAATTAATTGAAAAGCGGTTTCCAAATCTTCCGGAGAGGAAGATCCATTCATTCCTTCATATCTCTCGGAGATATATGGGGATAAACTCACCATTTTGCCTGCTATTATTTTTGGAAGTTCAATCGGACTAAACTCCGACACACCGCTGCTTGCAACGAATCCGGGTGCATTTACAGCAGATTGATAATCTTCATCGCTGTAAAGAGAATTACCTCCCGGGCTATAAGAACTAAACCGTATCTCATCATTTTTGAAATCAGTCGGTTTTAAAATCACTTTTACACCATTATTTAATGTGAGCTCTTTTATTCCCAGGGAATGGATTTCTTTTTCCTTGATAATTTTCCCAGGAGCAGGAATATGACTCATCAATGCTTTACCAGAAACACCATCCTCATAGGACTTTAAATCGGAGGATGCTACTTCACTCATCCAATGAAGCACCGTTTCTTCTGTAGGTAAATAATCTGTTTGGTTTTCTGGAGCCAATATTAAAATATCCCGATTCTTTTCAGTGTAGTATTCAGTGGCCAATGAATTCACTTTTTCAAGTGTTACTTTTGGCAAATGTTCTTTATAAAAATTGTATTCGTAATCAGGACCAGGCGCAGCCTCATCATTCAAGAATAATTTAATGTATTTATTGACAAAAATCTGTGAATGAGTTTTATCTTTTTCTTTATTCAAAGATTCATAATACGTCAATAGCATTTGCTTTGCCCTGTCTAATTCTGTTTGAGTAAATCCAAATTTTTTCACTCTTTCGGTTTCTGCGAATACAGCTTTAAACCCTGTTTCCAACTCCCCTGGTTTTACAGCAGCAACGATTGATGCAACATCTATATTCAACATGAAATTTCCAATATTACTTCCTCCCTGCAGAAAAGGTGGATTTTCTTGTTTGCTTAATTCGGCGATACGTGCCGACATCATGTTATTGAACAGTTGTTTATAGATACTCGCTTTAAAATCTGCTACCGTTTTAAAAGTAGAAGCCTCATGCTTTATCAATACCTGTATAACAGTATGTGTTTGCTCCTTATCTGTTACGGCCATAAACTGATTTGCTCCGCTTAATGGTACCCTGTATTTTATCCTTTCTTTAGGGCTGGATGGATTTTTTAGGTCAGAGAACTTTTCTATAACCCATCGTTCCATTTCATCCACATTAATATCTCCAACTACGACAATACCTTGTAAATCCGGGCGATACCATTTTTTATAAAACTCCCGAATGGTTTCTGGTTTAAAATTCAGTAAAACTTCTTCGGTACCTATGGGCAAACGATTTACAAATCTGGAGTGATTTAATAGCATAGGTAAATATTGTTTCTGCATCCGGTCTGACGCTCCTTTTCTTGTTCTCTTTTCTTCGATAATCACTCCTCTCTCCTTTTCTATTTCTTCTGATTCCAATAGAATATCCTGTGCCCAATCCCGCAGGATCTGTAATCCATTTTTAATAATTTCCGGATCATCTGTCGGAAGAGGTAATTGATAGACTGTCTCATCAAAGGAGGTATATGCATTGATATCTGCCCCAAAACGAACACCATTGGTTTGCAAATAATTTATCAATGCATTTTTAGGGAAATTTTTAGTCCCGTTAAAAGCCATGTGTTCTAAGAAATGCGCCAGGCCAAGTTCATTCTCATTCTCAAGAATAGATCCCGCCTTCATGGGCAGATAAAATGTAGCCCTGTTTAGTGGTTCGGTATTCCTGCGGATAAAATAAGTAAATCCATTAGCCAGCCTGCCTGTCCTTACAGCCGGGTCAGCAGGAAGAATTGAATCACCAACAGAAAAAGATAATGCTGGCGTTTTCTTTGTACCCGCAATTATTTGGGCATCAATTGTTGATACAAATAAAAAGGAGATAAAAAATAAGATATAGTATAATCCACGTGTTTTCATAAGTTATATATTTTGCAGATTAATTTCTCTTTCTACGGATTAAAATGATACCACCCACTAATGTTAAAGCAAGAGGGAAAAATCCGAGGAAAAATCCTTTCTGCCAATTTATTTGACTGCGAGTAACAGTGATTTTTGTATCAATAGGATCCTCCTTTTTTGCAGATACCGGATACTCTCCATCACTGAACCACTTAAACACTCTTATCACAAAATTGCTGTTCACATTGTTAGGAGTATAACGGGTAACCTCCGCATTGCTCATAAAATCCGCATCTCCCAGAATTATCACCTTTTGCTCCTTACCGGAAATTTTGCGGGTGAGTGCAACGGCAACCGGCACTG
>JBDSBN010000255.1:0-3697 GCA_039921585.1 Ginsengibacter sp.
ATACTTTAGCCATCCAAAGCGATGGCAAGATCGTTATTGGTGGATGGTTTTCTACTTACAATGGAACAGCAAGAAACCGAATTGCCCGGCTGAATACAGATGGCACTCTGGATGCAGGTTTTAACCCAGGCACAGGAGCAACCAGTGCAATAATCAGCACCACCATCCAAAGCGATGGCAAGATCATTCTTGGTGGTTGGTTTACTTCTTACAATGGAACGGCAGCAAACCGAATTGCCCGCCTGAACACTGATGCTAGCCTGGATGCAGGCTTCAGTTCCGGCACCGGAGCTAATAGTTCAATCCAAACCACCGCCATCCAAAGCGATGGAAAGATCATAATTGGATGTGATTTTACTGCTTACAATGGAACTTCAAGTAACTATATTGCCCGTCTGAATACCGATGGTAGCCTGGATGCAGGTTTTACCATCGGTACCGGAGCAAACGGTTCAATCTATACCACAGCCATCCAAAGCGATGGAAAGATCATAATTGGAGGTAATTTTTCAGCTTACAATGGAACGGGCAGAAACCGTGTGGCAAGAATATCAAATGTTATAGCGCTGCCTTTGCGGCTGCTAAGTTTTACCGGTAAAAAGGAAGGAAACAGCAACCTGCTGCGCTGGCATACCACCAATGAAGTACAAACCAAGAACTTTATTGTTGAAAAAAGCAGTAATGGAAACAGCTTTGACGGTATAGCTACCGTGCCAGCACAGGGTACCGGTGCGGGTAATTACACATACAACGATAACTCAAAACAAACCGGGGTGGTTTATTACCGTTTAAAAATGGTGGATACAGATCATCGGATTACATTCTCATCCGTTATTAAATTATCAAATCAAATCAGCACATTAACTGTGTTTCCCAACCCTGCGAAAGACTTTATAACGGTAACAGCAGGTAACAATATGATGAACAAAAACGCTATCCTTACCAATATGCAAGGCGTACCACTGCAGAGCATAAAAATAAACAGTCAGGTTTTTACAATCGATATCTCCACCTACCCGGCCGGCATATACCTGCTGAAAATAGATGGAGCAGAAGTGGTGAAAATAGCGAAAGAATAAATAAATGATCAAATAGGGCTGGATTTATTAGGTGGATTTCTAAATGTCGAATCGTTGCGTAATACACCATCCCTAAATTATCAGACCTTTATTATTTTGGCAATACTCTAAACTTTTAACTATTATATTTTATATCCTTACGTTGTAAATACCTCTACCCGCAATCCCGCAAAACTTACAAAATACTTAGCACCCCGATCTGTTATTTTTATAAGCCATTGAGCACATAATTTTCTTTATAAATAAACGCAAATGATTTGAACATTAGAAATGTCCTGAGCTACAAACTCAGGTCAGCAGCGATAATAAGATTTATAAAGTTTATAAAAAACACATCTAAATAATGACTAAAATAAACCAGAGCCTCCAAAATCTAAGGTTCAAATATTTTAACCCGTAAATTTGAGTTAAGATAAACCAACACCCCCTATTTATAAAATGGTTCGCAAAATAGCTGTAAGGTAATTATAGATGTATATTTATTACACAAATAGAACCCGAGTATAAGAAAGGAGGATAGTTTATGTTGTGATACATGATGAAGAATCTTAAAGAACTATTGGTTTTGGATTGATTACAATTTCCCAACCTATCGACTTTATTATTGATATAAAAAAAAGGAATGAATTCTATTGTATTTATTGACACAGAAATTGAGGAAAAAAGCGGAAAAATTCTTGACATTGGTGGGATTAAAGATAATGGCAGCTCTTTCCATTCAAACTCATTAACTGACTTCAGGACTTTTCTCAAAGACTCAAAGTTTATTTGTGGACATAACATATTTAACCACGACTTAAAGTACCTTCAGAAAGTTGTCAACGAGGCCGGTATATCACCTTCAAATATTATTGACACCTTATTTCTTTCTCCATTATTATTTCCCACCAGGCCCTACCATGCCCTGGTAAAAGATGACAAACTACAAACAGAGGAAACAAATAATCCGCTTAACGATTCTTTAAAAGCAAAAGACCTTTTCTTTGATGAAGTTGCAGCATTTCAACAAACAGATGAATCTCTAAAGCAAATATTGTATTTACTATTAAACGACAAAAAGGAGTTCCATTCATTTTTCAATTTCATTTCATACAAAAGTGATATTAATAATGTTGAACAACTAATTCGGAAAAAGTATTATTCTGAATTTTGCGAGCAAGCAGACCTTGGAAAACTCATTTCAGAAACCCCTATAGAATTAGCTTATTGTTTCGCTTTAATTAATTGCCGGAATCGCTACTCAATTACACCCAGATGGGTTTTGAAAAATTATCCAGAAATTCAACGGGTAATGAATGCACTGAGAAACAAACCGTGCCTCACTGGTTGTACATATTGCAATCAAGCGTTAGATATACACAAGGGACTAAAAACATATTTTGGTTTTGATTCTTACAGAACATACGCTGGTGAGAAGTTACAAGAGAAAGCAGTGAAAGCTGCTGTTGACAATAAATCACTACTAGCTGTTTTCCCGACAGGTGGAGGCAAGTCAATTACCTTTCAAGTTCCCGCATTAATCAGTGGCATGGCCACTAAAGGTTTGACAGTGGTGATTTCTCCATTGCAATCTTTAATGAAAGATCAGGTCGATAATCTTGAAAAAAATGGCATTACAGATGCGGTCACAATAAATGGTTTACTTGACCCAATTGAAAGAGGAAAATCTTTCGAAAGAGTTGAAAATGGTTTAGCATCCCTGCTTTACATCTCACCGGAATCTTTGCGTTCAAAAACGATTGAACGGCTTTTACTGGTAAGAAATATTGTTCGTTTTGTTATTGATGAAGCGCATTGCTTTTCATCATGGGGGCAAGATTTCAGAGTTGATTATTTCTATATAGGCGATTTTGTCAAACTGATTCAAGAAAAGAAAAATCTTGAAGAATCAATTCCAATTTCATGCTTCACAGCAACGGCTAAGAAAAAAGTCATTGAAGATATCTGCTCATACTTTAAAGAAAAACTTTCCCTTGATTTAGAAATTTTCAGTTCAACTGCATCCAGAACAAATTTGCACTACAAAGTTTTTGAGAAAGATGATGAAGAAGAAAAATATAACTCAGTCAGAGATTTAATTGAAGAAAAAAATTGCCCTACTATTATTTATGTTTCAAGAACTAAAAAAGCATACTCGCTTGCAAAAAGGTTGACAGAAGACGGGTTTAATGCAAAACCTTATCACGGTAAAATGGATGTGAAGGAAAAGACTGAAAACCAGGAAGCCTTCATAAGAGGTGAAATAAAAATTATGGTTGCTACCTCAGCATTCGGTATGGGTGTTGACAAAAAAGATATCGGAATGGTCATTCATTATGAGATCTCAGATTCTTTAGAAAATTATATTCAGGAAGCAGGAAGAGCAGGTCGGGATGAAAGCATAACAGCAGATTGTTTTGTGTTATTCAACGAAGAAGACCTTAGCAAACATTTTATTTTACTTAACCAAACAAAACTTTCTATTAAAGAAATACAACAGGTTTGGAAAGCCATAAAAGATATTACAAGATTTCGCTCTTCAGTTTCAAATTCAGCCTTAGAAATTGCACGTAAAGCCGGTTGGGATGATAATGTTGTAGAAATTGAAACAAGGGTGACTACAGCAATTGCAGCCCTGG
>JBDSBN010000256.1:0-3598 GCA_039921585.1 Ginsengibacter sp.
ATTAAATTACCGCTTATGTATTGATTAACTGCACGCCATTTTATTCACACGGTTCTCATGTCTGCCGCCTTCAAACTCGGAATTTATAAATATATCGAGCATTTTTTCAGCATCTTTTTCACGAACAAACCGTCCAGGTATGCAAATAATATTTGCGTTATTGTGCTTGCGTGCCAACTCGGCCAACTCTTCGCCCCAGCAAATAGCAGCACGAACTCCCTGATGCTTATTAGCCGTAATGGCGACTCCATTGGCGCTGCCGCAGATTAAAATTCCAAAAGAAGCCTGTTTGCTTTCAACTTCTTTTGCTACGGGATGAGCAAAGTCCGGGTAGTCTACAGAATCTGTAGAATATGTGCCAAAGTCTTTGTAGGTAATGTTTTTACCATCCAAAAAAGAAATGATGGATTCCTTCAGTTCAAATCCTGCATGGTCACATCCGATGGCCACGGGAAGAGATAAATTAAATGATGACATGGTATAGGGTTTTTAGAAGACAAAGATAAAAAATATGAAATTGGCAATTAAATAAACCATGCAGTTGGTTTTTATTTGTTCATTGCAACAGTTATATATGGAGAAATGTATTTGAAGAATTATATCCACTATTAATTTTTCTTTCAAATAGTGTAGGCATTTATGTTCTCGTATTTTTCCAAGCATTCATGTGAAAACAGTCAGTTATAGTATCTGTTTTATTTTTTTCAAAACTTCTTTCTGTGAACTGAAACTCTCAATAATAGAATTACCTTTAATACAACCTTATTCTATAAATTAACTTTTTGGGTATGAGGGCAATTAGGAACCGTAATTTAGAATTAGTGGTTAATTTTTCTTAATGGAATTACATTTTTTAGCTAAAAAAAGATCGGGATGTCTATAAAAGAATTTCTTGAATATACGCTTTTGAAAATGGATAAATATGAGCTGAAAGTAGTCTCTGTTTTACTTCTTATCGCTTTCTTTTTTATTGTAAGATTCATCCTTAAATTTATTAGAAAGAGTATTGATAAAACAACAAGAGTTGAAGTAGAAAAAAAACATGCACTGTATACCTTGGCGAGATATGTAATCGTCGTGATCTCGGTAATAGCATCCTTTCAAATCTTAGGTTTTAATCTTTCTATATTACTTGCCGGTTCGGCTGCACTTTTAGTTGGTTTTGGACTTGGAATGCAATATATATTTAGTGATTTTGTCAGTGGAATCATACTACTTGTAGAGTCTAAGATCAAAGTAAATGATATCTTAGAAGTGAACGGGTTGCTATGCAGAGTTTCAGAAATAAATCTGCGTACGACGACTGTTCTTGCAAGAGATGATAAGTACATTATTTTGCCAAATACAGAGCTTACAAGAAATCAGATCATCAATTGGACATATGGGAATAAGGCTTCCCGTTTTTCTGTGGAGGTGGGCATTGGCTATTCCTCTGATATCGATTTGGTGAAAAGCATTTTACAGGAAATTATTGAAGGCCAGGCGGGAGCACTTAAAACTCCTCAGCCATTTATTCGGTTTAGCGATTTCGGAGAATCTTCTCTCTTGTTTTCTATTTATTTCTGGTCAGAAGATATTTATGGTATAGAAAATATTAAAAGCCAAATTCGGATTAAGATCTTTAAAAAATTCAAAGAATTAAATATTGAAATTCCTTTCCCACAAAGAGTGATACACAGTGTTTAATAATTTATAAATAGACATCGAATTTATAAAGACATTTTCCAAAATAATATCTGCAAATAAGTTTTTGGATAACTCAACATTTAATGACCATTTTCCAATGTCTTACCTTTTTCAAAAAATTGAAGCATTTCATCTTCAGGAACGAGGTCTCCTCCTGTAGCCCAGGCAATATGAGTAATGTTGGCTGAATTTATATTGTTGTCAGAAATGTAGTTTGTGTTTAAAACACTTAGTGGACCGGATAATCCTGCAGTGGCAGAAGGTTCTAAAAAGATATTTTCAGTTTTAGCCAGAAGATATAATAATCTGAATAAAGTATCATCTTCCAGGGTGTAAATTCCGCTGATCAATAAATTACTAATCCCCGAAGCAAAGGCAGAAGGTCTTCCTACAGCCAGGCCATCCGCTTCTGTAATATTATCTATTCCAAAATCATGGACGCTTATTTTTTCCATTTTCCCAGTCACTAATCCAAGCAGTACGGCAGGTGAGTGTGTAGGTTCTACAAAAAAGCAATGTACATTATCGCCAAAGACTTGTTTTAACCCGAATGCTATACCTCCGGGAGATCCGCCAACACCGCATGGAGAGTATACAAAAAGGGGATGATCGCTATCAACCTGAATGTTCTGCTCTTCCAGTTGTTTTTTAAGCAGGAAAGCGGCTACACTATATCCCAAAAATAAATGCTTAGAGCTTTCGTCATCTACAAAATACCCTCTTGGGTCGGCGTTGGTAAGCCGCCTTCCTTCATCAACCGCCTCACTGAAATCACCTTTAAATTCAATGACGTTTGCTCCCTTGGAGCGCAATAGTTCCTTTTTCCAATCTTTTGCATCCGAACTCATATAAACGGACACCTGAAAGCCTAATTGGGCACTCATGATACCGATACTCAAACCCAGATTGCCGGTGGACCCTACGCCAATATGATGTTGACGGAAAAGGGTTTTAAATTTCTCTTCAGAAAATATTTCATAATTGTCGGATTGAGCAATCAGGCCCGCGTCCAGGGCAAGTTGCTCTGCAAAATGTAACACTTCATAAAAGCCTCCACGTGCTTTTATAGAGCCGGCTACGGGCAGGGCGTTGTCGCATTTCAGATATATCCTGCCGTTAATTTTCCATCCGGCATTCTCATTCATGTGTTTTTTAAAATGGTCAATTTCTTTGAGTGGTGATTCAATAATTCCATTGGATTCTCTGGTTTCTGAATACACTTTTGACAGATATGGAGCAAACCGTTTCCATAAATTTTCTGCATCCTCCATGTCATGCCTATTGACAGGAAGCGAAGAAATATCGTTCATTAATTTTTTGTGCGGATTAATCCATGTGACGGGCTGAAGATGGGTAACATCTTTCAGAATGGGGTACTTCTCTATCCACTTATCCAGGTTATTGAAAGACATATGAGGAAGGTTTTGCTATGAAAAAGCCGCCATAAAAAATTGGTCTGCTAAAGTTAGAGCAAATAATTACTTATCCAACAACAAACAATGCGATGAATTGACTCAATATTCCAACCAGGATACCGGTGTAAATTTCAAAGGGAGTATGGTTGCTCACTATAAGTCGTGAGCTGGAAACGATACCTGCTAAAATGAAAACAATCATTGCCGGGAGGAAGATGGCATACGGGAATCCAGTAAAAATCAATAACAACATTAGTCCGGAAAATGCTCCAACCCCTAATCCGTGCATACTGATTTTAAAATAAATATTGGCGATTAATGCAACCGAAGAGGCCAGAAAAATCCCTAAAATAAATGCCGTGAGAATGGAAGGGGTGCCATGGTTTTTTAGAACGAGATATGTCCAGAAATAAAAAATGTTCGTAGCTATATAAGGGATGATCCTGTCCCTCTGAGAATTTAAATAAATGTTTTTAAGAAACCCAACACCTTTTAAT
>JBDSBN010000257.1:0-2927 GCA_039921585.1 Ginsengibacter sp.
AATTCATTTTTCTTTTTGATGATTTCATAGCCGGAAGGAGAGAAAAAAGTGATGACAATATTAATTCCGGGAAATTCTGTTTGTAATTTTTGAACGACTGGTTTGCCTTGCTCGTATTCGCCCAGACTGGCGCAATGCATCCAAACAGTTTTATGATTCGCAGAAAGAGTGGCTTTTTTTAATTTTTTAAAAACGCCCATTCTCCCTGTGATCCACAATCTTGCCTTTGGGTTCCAGATTGCAACGAGGCGGATGCCATTTTTATACAGGAAGAGAAATAAATTATAAAATAGTATCAAGATATACATTTAGGTTCCTGCAAATCTAAAGACTAATATTAAGAATGCGATGGTGATACACCTCGCGAAACGTTTTGAAGGAGAGCCATTTTCATTAAAAATGATTTGAAAGTGAAAACCATTGTAAGGATACTTTCTGCTATGCTGTGGCATTCATTTCCATGTTTAAAGTAAAGCAGGTTTCTGTTTCATCGGAAGTGAAATTCAGCGTTCCTCCGTGAGCCTGAGCAATTTTTGCACATATATATAAACCTAAACCCAACCCATGTTGACTTGGCCGGCTTTCTTCCCTGGTAAATGGAGTAAAAAGGTGATCACGAACAACTTGAGGAATGGGGTGCCCTTGGTTTTTGACGGATAATGTTAATTGTCCGTTCGTTTCAACTGCCTGAAGATGCACGGGTGACCCGGTATCGCCATGGACGAGTGCGTTTGCAAGAAGATTGGATACCAATTGAGAGATCCTGTGTGGATCGCAATAAACGGAATGATCAAGCTGAAATAAAGTGGAGATTTCCTTTTTAGGATAAACGAGTTGCATCTCTGCTACGAGTTGCTGCAGAAGCGGCTCCAATGGAGTTTCCTGTCGGGCTATAATTATATTTTCTCCTAATCGCGTACGCGCAAAATCCATGATGTTCATAACAAGTTCCGACATCCGCGCACTGCTCCTTTTCAAGGTTGACACCAACCTTGAGTTATCAGCTTCCGGAGATGAATCCAGCAATTCAACCGCCATCGTTACGGCGGAAAGAGGATTACGAAGATCGTGCCCTAAAACAGAAATAAATTGTTCGCGAAGAGTGACCATCTCTTTCTGTTTTTGAAGCTCTGCCTCGGTTTGCTTTTTTGATTCCTGCAGGTTTAGCTCATATTGCAGCCGGTCACTTGCTTTTATAATGGTGAAACGGATAAACTGAACCTGATCCTTTTCATCCCGACGTTCCAGCGCATTGATCATAACGCGTAATTTCTTTCC
The DNA here is from genome assembly GCA_039921585.1 of Ginsengibacter sp. Taxonomy (GTDB): domain Bacteria; phylum Bacteroidota; class Bacteroidia; order Chitinophagales; family Chitinophagaceae; genus Ginsengibacter. The sequence goes on from JBDSBN010000257.1 coordinate 1,279, forward strand.
GTTGTGATGATTTAATTCCAGTACAACTTCATCAAAAAAACCCTGCATGCGCAGCAATGGCCATAAATGAGTTTCAAAATAAATTTTCCCTCCGATTGAAAGCAAATCAGAAAAACGCTTTTCAGTAAACGCTTCTTTCGGATAATTTGTCCAGTCGGATATTATCGAATTAGCTCTTAGAATTAACCCCTTATTATCAGTTATGATAAACCCGCAGAGAGATTTCTCAAAAAAATCTTCGAAATTTTCCTGCAATTCAATAAAAGAATTCGTAGGGTTTATATCCATCAGGTTAAAAATTTCTTTATTTCAGAGATGGTTTCTTCAGGTGCGCTTAGGTTCGGGCAATGACCGGTAGCATTCATAATGACCAAGGTACTGTTTTGCATTTCCTGATGCATATATTCTCCCACAGATTGCGGAGCAATAATATCCTCTGAACATTGTAAAATAAGCGTTGGAGTATGAATGGAAGAAAGTATATTTCTTTTATCTGTCAGAAAAGTTGTTCGGGCAAAATGGCTAGCGATGGCCGGATCTGTTCTGCAAAAACTATTTGCAAGTTCTACCCCAAGTTCTTCTCTATCCGGATTTCCCATAATAGCCGGAGCCATAGCCATTGACCAGCCCAAATGATTTTGATCCAGAGATTCTAAAAGTTCTTCTATTTGTGGTCTGGTAAATCCTCCGATATAATCCCCGTCATTTATATAAGATGGAGATGGGCCCACAAGTACAAGTGAGTGGAAGATTTCCGGAGATTTACGTGCTGCAATAATTCCCATCAATGCGCTGACTGAATGACCCACAAAAATGGTATCTTTCAATTGAAGTGCGGTGGCAATTTCCAGAATGTCCTCTGCATAGCCTTCAAGCTTTTCATATTTTTCAGGAACGAAGGCAGATAAATCAGAACCTCCGGCACCTACATGATCAAAAAGAATGATTTTATACTCTTTTTCAAAAGCAGGGGCTACATATTTCCACATGTTTTGATCACATCCAAATCCATGTGCAAATAGGATTGGTTGTGTTCCTTCTCCTTTTATGACTACATTATTACGCATCAGTATATCCATGATGTTTTGCTGTTTAATCTGTTGAAAAACTTATTTAAAAGAATGATAAAATAAAAATTTGGCTGAAAATGAAAAACTCGTGTTGTCTCAAATTAATTAGGTCAATTTTTTGGATATTACTCTTCATAAAATTAAATGATTCATACGGTTAATAAAATTTTTGAATCATTTATTTTAGAAAGTCAGAATGATTTTTTTTCAAAAGGTTCTAAATTTGGAACAAGTTGTTTTTCGGGAAAATAAATCAGAAAGGTTGTCTGCTTCATTTTTTTTAATGTTGCAGACAAAATACCAGACCGGGACTTGATGATGATTTGAAGAGACCACATTGCCCTGGTTAATGACTCACTAAACACCTCACAGTCTCAATAACGGATCTTAGATCAAACGCTCCGCTTGTGCTATTGAAATTGATAAAATTGCATTTTCGTTAATAATGATAAATGATGCAAGCGGACTTGTGGCAACGAAGGTTCATGGAAGTGTTTCGAGTGCTCAACCATTCGCCTACAACTTGGCAAGACTATATTCGCTACAAATCCGACTCCACTGCGTTCCCACTGCGTTAAT
>JBDSBN010000258.1:0-3547 GCA_039921585.1 Ginsengibacter sp.
TTATTACATAAGAGGTAAGTTCATTCATGAAACATCTTTTTACCTTTGATCTCAAGTAAGTTATATTTTTTTCTTTTGATAATATTTATCAGGAAAAGGTGAAAGTTCCCACTATTAATAGGTTCAATAATTAGTAAAAGAAAAAAAAACCTGATAAATTAACAATCTGGAATTTAAACTCGACAATTCAAAGGAGGTCATAGAAATCTAAAAAACGGGCTTTATCAAAAGAATACAATTGTCATCATTATGAGATCATTTCGCTTTTTTCTTTGTTTTCAATTCATATTTATTATTGCTGCCGCTCAGCAACCCCGTACATTGCGCATTGATCCGGATTTTGCGACCGGCATGCCTGTGTCCCAAGTATTTGAAGAAGTCAACTTTATTCCATTAGAAACCACCAGGGAAAGTTTATTTGGAACAATCAATCAACTTGGAATAAGCGATCAATACTTTATAATTCTTGACCGATCTACAAATGCCATTCTTATCTTTCAAAAAGACGGGAAATATCATACTAAAATATCTATGAAAGGGTTGAATGTCTACTCTTTCGAATATGAGAAAGATCATGATAGAATTCGAGTATATAGTACCAATGATAAAGATCTTGGAAGACAATTACGGGAAAGAGCTGAAAGCGATGTGGCAGATGCCGTGCGCTTAATGAGGAGATTTTTTAAAGTCGAATACTTTGATTTGAATGGGAAGTCTTTAAAAATACCCGCAACGAAAAAATCGTTGACCCTTGAAAACCTATCTTCAATTACATTGCCAGGTGACTATATGTTTTCAAACTTTGCCATTGCAGATGAAGGCATGAAAGAGGAGAGTTTCGAATTGAAACTGTATAAAAACGGGGAGTTATATCAATCCTATTTTCCATATACCCATAATAAAGAAAGTGCCAGGTATGGCCTATACCTCCGTAATCCTTCCGGATTCAGTGTTTCTCAATTTGATACTGTTTTATATTTTACCCGACCACTTGATTATTCCATTTATGAATTATCGCCACATTCATTCAATGAAAGATTTCAGATTGTATTCCCTATGAAAAATACTTTTCCGCAAACATTTATTACGGATAAAATGACAGGAAATGATAGAAGGAATTTTTTAAGAGATAACCCTGCATTAATTACGGGTATTTCAAACATTCATGAGAGAGGCAATCGGTTGTTTTTCAAAATAAATAATTCTGCCCAAAGAAGAAGTGGAACTACAAGTATCTTATATGATTTGAAGACGGATCAGGTTATTTCAATCAATAAAATGAGTCCGGATTCGTCTTCTTATTTTCTACCTGTATTTGATTTTGCATTTTCTAACGAGAGTTTTAAAGTTGCCGATGCGAATTATCTCTACTCATATACTTCCTCTCTGCGAATGTTTCAGGCTATAGAGGAAAATGCCACTAAGGGAATAACTTATCCATTATCATTGGATCAATATATTAAAACCGGGAATAAAAAAGACAACCCTGTAATCGTGCAATTAAAACCAATATTAAACCACTAATTCCTCATGAGTTTTTCTTCAAAAATAATTTTTTTATTGATTGGTTTATTGTGGGGTGTTGCGGCCTTTTCCCAAACCAGAGATTCTTCCTATATAGGGACTGTTAAAGGAGTCGCAAAAGATTCTGCCTTTAATAATGCATTGCAATCGGCCACGGTGGCTATTTATAAAGTAAAAGATTCCGCCCTTCTGGGGTATCAGTTAGCAGGGAATTTAGGAGAATTTGAATTTCTCGAAATACCTGTGGGAATACCTCTGCAAATAGTTATCAGTTACAGCGGCTTTAAAAGCTTCAAAAAAACATTTACAATACCTGCAGATAAAAAAACAATGGATCTAAACGTGTTGTTTATCGAAAGGAATGATATGATGGATGAAGTAGTGGTGGAGTACATTCCGCCCGTAAGAATGAATGGTGATACATTGGAATTTAATGCCAATGCTTTTAAATTGGATAAGGACGCAGTGGTAGAGGATTTATTAAGAAAACTTCCCGGTGTAACTGTTTGGGGTGATGGTGCAATTTATGTGAATGGAAGAGAGGTGAAGAGTCTGATGGTTGATGGTAAACCATTTTTCGGTGGAGATAGTCAGATAGCCATTCAAAATATCCCTAAAAATGCGATTGATAAAGTTCAGGTTTATCAGCAAAATCAAGATGAACTTAATCCGTTAGACTCAACGCTGGAAGTGAATATTATGTTGAAAGATGATAAAAAGTCAGGGAAGTTTGGAAAGATTGGGGCAGGATTTGGTACACGAAACAGATTTGATGCAGATGCAGGCATTAATTTCTTTTCTCCTAACACCCAATTTGGAATTGCAGGAGCGGCAAATAACGTAAATAAAGAGGCAGGAGGAATGAATACTTTGATGCGTCAGGGTTCCTATAGAGGAAACAAAGTAAGTATGGAATTTCAACCAAATTTTCGGTCGCAGGGGTTAAGCAGGCCAGTTTCCGGCGGTTTTAATTACCAACGTGACTTTGTTGATAATCCCCGTTGGCGGAAAAAAAATTATTTTTCAGCAAATTATTTTATCAGAAATAATGAAAATGAAAACACCCGATGGACCCAAACGGAGACCACTTTCTTAGGTGACAGCAGCCGGATTCAAGAGGATGAAAGTGTCAATGTCATACTCAGTACCAATCAGAAAATCAATTTGAGTTATGTGGATGAAAATGACCGCCGTACGTTTAGCATCTCACCCGCGTTTACCTGGGATACAAGAAATACCAATAGCGAACAAAATAGAAATTCATCTAGTTCTAAACAGGGATTGCAAAGTGCAAATAATAGTATAAACAGTGGAACAAACGATACGAAAAGTATGAATGTGGGAATAAAGTTTCAATCGTATAGGAATCCTTTAAAAAACACTAGAATACCCACAGATGATTTCCAGGTAAGTTATTCTCTGAATACCGGGCAAACTGTCGGTGAGCAATTAAATAAAACAGATTTTATTTCTTTTGTTAATCCAAACGAAAACAGAAAGTACAACCGCAAATACAACAATCAATCAAATCATTTAAATCAATCACTTTCTTTCTCGAGCGGTGATCTGAGACGGATGATTTTTGGTTATGCAAATTTTGGCGGAATTACCATTCGTCTGCAAAACGATCTTTCTATTAATTCCACAAATGAGGTACGTAAAGTAGCAGATATGGATACTGTCGCTAAGAATTATGTTATGAATCATTCTCTTAGTACAGATAATCAGTTCCGAACGATAAATCAAGATCCGGGAATTCGATTTGGTAAGTCATTTAAAAGGGAATTAACGAACCGGTATACTAAAGAACTGCAGATAAATGTGAATGCAAACTGGCAGTTTTATAATCAGCAAAACATCTCCGGACATGCGTTTCAAAATATAAATCAAAGCTATCAGAAATTTGTACCGGAAGCATCTATTACATATAGTAATAATCAGGTAGGGGAGTATCGTACAAATTATAAGTTAAGCTATAATGCCACCTCCGGATATCCAACCGTTAATCAAATTGCGCCACTTG
>JBDSBN010000259.1:0-6800 GCA_039921585.1 Ginsengibacter sp.
CTGCTTGTGGTTTGTAACTGCCATTTAAAATACATAGTCGTAGCGTTTGCCAGTTGGTATTCAGGTAGTCACGAAGTTCATCGGTCTGCATACCATCTATACCTCCGGCTCCCTTGTTGGCAGTTACCTGCTTAAAGGCTTTTGTAACGTTGCGGATGTCTAATATTTCTTCAAGCATAATACTAAAAAAAAACTTTCTACCGGCGACAGTCTTTATTGGCTGCATGGCTTGGCTCAACTCCTTCTCAGGTTTTACTTTCAGCTTCCGGCTTGTCCTCGCACAGGTAGTTCTCTAAAGTGTTTCTGTTGTTGTTGCCTTTTCCATAATCTTCTTTAATTTCCCCGCCTTTCTAACATTCGGCCCTTCGTCCTGGTGTGAGACCTCCGCAGTATTCCTTTCGGAGTGCGACTCGTTTCCGGCTTACTATGACCTCTGCTGACTTCTGATGATACCGTGATATCATTCTTTTGGTTTGATACCCGTTTCCGCTTTGGCACTCGCACATGCCTCCACAGGATTAACGTCAGATCTCTCAGGGTAAGTATATACGCTTTCAGTCCATGTCACCTCTGCATTTACGCGTTGCGGTTCCGTACAGTATGGGGCTTTTGCTTGTTATGCAGCATCACCCGCCGCAACCCGCCTATATACAGTTTCTGTTCGTAGGTGCGGACTTTTGCCGCCAGCTTCCTTCAGATTCGCAGTCGCCCACGACACCCTTGCTATTGGCTAACACTCACTACTGTAAAGCGTGTTCGGGACTTGCACCCTATAGCTTATATACATGCCTGACACACACAAAAAACTTCCGCAGGATTACTACGGAAGTTTTAAAAAAGTACCTTGTGGGTTTCAGTTTTTCCTTGGATATAAGGACAAGGCTTATTTTGCGCCTTTCGTTTTCATAAGGATTAATATTTTTCTAAGGCATCGGATTCAAAAAGGAAGAAATTTATTGATATCCGATTTTAGTATTTTCCAGGGATAAATTGGATACAGTTTCTTTTAAGGGATATTTGGATACGCGATTAATGTTTGTTCAACATCAATCAACTTCTGGTACAAAGATATGCCGGAGCAAACCCGCACACAAGAGCGATACTGCTCTATTTTTCAAATACAGAATTTACGGCACGAATCGTAAATTTACTAACCAAAAAATATCCAGACACGTATTTCCACCTAAAAAAAAGCATGAACTATATCTGGCACGAATCGTTTTATGTATCTCACATTGTTTACGCTGCTAACTGCAATCCTGAATATCTTTTCTTGATAAAGAAAATAAAAATTCCGGCAGTTATAAACATAATCAAACTATAAACAACCGCAGGTATGGCCATGGTGGCGTTTCCTAACATTAATGGACTACTTGCAATTGCTATAGCAAGGGTGCCATTTTGAATACTCGATTCGATGCTTATGGTTATTTGTTGCCCTATGGGAAGTTTGAATAATTTTGGAATGTAATAACCCAGAATCATTCCGGATAAATTAAGAAGTAATGCAGCCGGTCCGGCAAGGGTCATGGAACTTACAATTGAATCTCTTTCCTGCCAGATAGCAGCCAGAATCACGAGGACTAAAAACAATGCGGACATGATCTTTACTGGTTTCTGTGCCCGATCAGAAAATCCCGCAAACAAGGCTTTTGTGATCATTCCCAAAGAGGCAGGTACCAAAGTAATGGATACAATTTTAAAAATGGAACTTAAAACATCCAGGTGCAAACCCGGACTCGCACCCATATAATGAATAATAGCAATATTGACCATCACGGGAATAGTAAAAATCTTTACAATGCTTGAAATTGCCGTTAGTGAAATGCAGAGGGCAGTATCTCCGTTTGCCAAATGAGTCAATAAATTTGAAGTTGGGCCACCCGGGCACATGGCCAAAATAATGAGACCAATCGCCAGTTCCGGATTATTTCCTAATAATAAAGCGGCAATTCCAAAACCCAAAACAGGCAATAAAATTAATTGAGTAAAGGATCCAATCAACATTGCTTTCGGATATTGAAAAATCCGTTTAAAATCGCCCACTTTCAGAGAAAGTCCTAATCCATACATAATAATGCCAAGCGCCAAAGGCAGCAGAATAGTAGAAATGATTCCGGAATCCATAAAGCAGTATTTTATTTTGGTGAGTGCTCAAAATGCACTTTCAAGATAGTAAATAATTTTTTTCCGGGATAAACCATTTCAGCTTATTTCTGAATTTTACGATCAGGAATGTCCATTTGATTTTAGAATCCCATTTCATCCAAAACTACTCCTAACGCCCGAACCATTTCTTCCGCATTTTTTTTATTAAATACCAGCGGTGGTTTTATTTTTAAAACATTATTTAATGGTCCGTCTGTACTCAACAAAAATCCTTTTTCTTTCATCTTTTCTATTACCCTATTAATTTCTTCAACTGCGGGCTCCTTACTTATCCTGTCTTTGACAAACTCTGCACCCACGAATAATCCATGGCCGCGCACATCCCCAATCAATGAGCACTTCTCGCTTAGATTTTTGAGCAGGTCCATTAAATAATTTCCGGTTTCCAGGGCATGCTCCTGTAATTTTTCATCCTGAATAACATCCAACACACTCAACCCTGTAACCATTGAAACGGGGTTGCCACCGAATGTATTAAAGTATTCCATTCCATTATTAAAATGATCTGCAATTTCTTCTGTAACGATTACTGCTGCTAAAGGATGTCCATTTCCAATAGGCTTTCCCAGAACAACGATATCCGGTTCCACATCTTGCAATTCAAATCCCCAAAACTTTTCTCCCACTCTGCCAAAACCTACCTGCACTTCATCTGCTATACACAATCCTCCGGCTTCCCGTACATAAGCATAAACCTGCTTCAGATAGTTTTTTGGTAAAGGAATTTGTCCGCCTACACCTAATAAAGTTTCACAAATAAACGCTGCCACACCAGTGCCTTGTTCTTTCATATTTTCTAAAACCCTTTTTACATCCTGGGCATATTTTTTTCCCGCATCCTTATCCTGATATTGAAATTCACCCCGATACAAATCCGGAGAAACCGCTTTATGGATATAGGGTTTTTGTTCAAACCCACCCTTTCCATCAAATTTATACGGACTCAGTTCCAGTGCTAAAGTGGAAGTGCCGTGATAAGCATGATCCAACACGACCACATCTTTTTGTTTTGTAAAATGGCGGGCAATTCTTATCGCCAGATCATTGGCCTCACTACCTGAATTGGTAAAATAACAGACACTTAATTTTTTAGGCAGAGTGGCCGTAAGAGCTTTTGCATAATCCACCAAATGATCACTTAAATAACGCGTGTTGGTATTTAGTGTTGCAATTTGTTTTTGCATCGCCCGCACCACAGTGGGATGACAATGCCCTACGTGACTGACATTATTGACACAATCGACAAAGGTATTTCCCTTATCATCGTATAAATATTGAAGAGCACCTTTTACAATTTTTAAAGGCCTGGAATAACTAATGCTTAAATTTTTTCCGATATGTACACTTCGGTCCTTTAACAAAGTTTGATAAGTATCTTCCTCTTTTATTTTAGAAGAAAAGCCGCACGCTTTTCTAAAAGAATCCTCGGCTTTTATCGGATTGATTTCTATGAGCTGATAGAGTAAGATCCAAGCGGGTTTCTCGGTCAAAAAATGATGCTCATTATCCGAACTCAAAGAAGCATTCCACGCCGATTGTGTTACACTGATACATAATCTTGCTGCAATACAATAGTAAAGCAACTCCATCTCTTTTTCTGTTAGCGGATACTTTTCATGATATCCTCTTACAATATTAGCTGCTGCCTGCAATGGATCTTTTGTATGAAGCATAGCATATGTACAGGCTATCGCTAAATTATTTACCAGAGCAGAATAAATCACATCTCCAAAATCGATCAGTCCGGCAACTTTCCCATCTCTTATGAGTACATTATAATCGTTTGCATCATTATGAATGTAAGCATGTCGCAAAAAAGGAATTTGCGGCAAAACTTCCATTTCAAATTGTAACAAGAAATAAGATGCGATGCGGCGATTTTCATCATTTTTTATAAAGTCTAATTTCTTTCCTGCCTGTGCTGCCGTACTTATATCCCACTCATATAATCTGTGTAATGCGATCTGCGAAAAACCTTTTAAAGCAGCATCCATTTCCCCTAAAAACTGACCCAATCCAAGGTATAGCTCCTGAGGATAAGCATTCTGCTCTGCCCAGAAACTTCCTTCTAAAAAAGTAAGTATGCGTAGGTGAAAACTATTTCCTTCTCTTTCAATAGAGGTTATAGGATGGTTATTGACATTGCTTAAAACCTGAGGAAAACTCCCTGCGCTAAATTTCCCGGACAAATATTGCAGCATTTCAACTTGTGCATTTAGCAAATCTTCTCCGTGATCATCCGTAGCGATTTTGAGAATATACTTTTTACCCGTGTTGCTTTTTAATAAAAAATTCTGCTCATCATATCCATTCAGGGAAGATACTTCCACCTGGAGGTTATAATTTTCTGTTACAAATGCCTGGATGAATTCTTTGGTAAAAATCATTTTCTCTTAAATTTTAAATCTAAAATCGGGTGAGGTTGTCCCATTCCGGGATTGTTGTTCAGCAAAGTTCGCTTATTCCTTTCTTGTTGGGAAGGGTATATTTATTCTTATTACAAAGAGGTTGATTTATTCTTGCTGTGAAGAGGTATATTTATTCTTGCTGTGAAGAGGGGGCTGTTTCTGCTTAAGTCTCTGCTTAAGGTTGCCAACTTTTGAAAAGTTGGCAACCTTAAGCAGAGACAGACCCTTTTCCAAAACTTTTTATTTAAAAAAAACAAATCATGCCTATTTCTCCAAAATACTTGGCGCAATTTTATGAAAATGGCATTTATCATATTTATAACAGGACTAATAACAATGAACATCTATACCTGGAAGAAGCCAATTATTATTTCTTTTTAAAAAAATATGATTACTATTTATCTCCTTTGACTGACACTTTTTGCTGGAATTAACTACCCAATCACTTTCACCTAATGGTCAGGATCAAACCAGAATCCAGCATTTATTTAAATATCTTTTCGAAAGAAATATCAAAACAAACATCTTATGAAAAATTATTTCTCCAAAAGAAAATTTTATTGAAAGACTTAATTGTCAGATCATTTACCAGACTTTTTCAGAGTTATGCTCAAAGCTTTAACAAGGTTTATTCCAGGAAGGGAAACTTATTTTACAAGCCCTTTAAGAGAATTGAGATTATTCCTGAATCTCAGTTTACTTCTACTATGGTTTATATTCATGCGAATGCTTTAAAACATGGTTTAGTCAATGATTTCAGAAAACACAAGTGGTCATCCTGGCACAGCATGATATCTTCCAAACCAACCAAACTTGTAAGGGAGGAAGTATGGGATTGGTTTGGTAATAAGGAGGTGTTTATCAAAACGCATCTTGAATTATCGAAATTTTATTACGACAATGATCAATCAGATTTTGAAGATTAATCTTTACTTTTCAAGGTTGCCAACTTTTGAAAAGTTGGCAACCTTGAAAAGTTGGCAACCTTGAAACCCCCTACACCCCACCCGCCTTCATCAATACATTTTCACCAAACCTCTTTTTAATGCCATCAATAGCCTGGTAGAGCTGAATCATCTCATTGGTATCTTCAAACAAACGGATCTGGTAATTTCCCGGAATAAGATTGGTAAAGCGGATGCCCAATAAACGAATCAACAGGCGGCGGTCATAGAGCTTTTCAAACAAGTCTTTGGCAACTTTCATTAGCTCATGATCGATATTGGTATAGGCGATGGTTTGTTGTTTGGTGAATGTTTCGAAATTGGAATAACGCAATTTCACGGTCACACAGCCGGTCAGCCGGTTTTGCTTACGCAATTCAAAACCCACTTTTTCCGTCATACGAACAATCTCTTTGTACATAAAATTAATATCAATAGTATCCTGCGCAAAGGTATTTTCGGTAGAGATGGATTTTTGTTCGTGATAAGGGACCACAGGTGTATCATCTATTCCGTTTGCGCGCCGCCAGAGTTCTGTGCCATTCTTCCCTAATAGATTTTGCAGCATTTCTACAGGAATATCACTTAAGACCTTCACTGTTCTCACACCCATCTTCACTAATAAAAAAGCCGTTTGCTTCCCAATGCCCGGAATCTTAACAATACTCAACGGAGCTAAAAAGGATTTTTCTTTGCCAAAAGGAATCTCAATTTGCCCGTTGGGTTTTACTTCATTGGTGGCTACTTTACTGATGAGTTTATTGCTTGCAAGTCCGTAAGAAATGGGCAACCCGCTTTCTTTGGCTACTTTTATTGTTAGCTCCCGGGCAAATTTTGCACAACCAAAATATTTATCCATGCCCGTCATGTCCACATAGAATTCATCGATAGAAGATTTTTCAAAGAGAGGTACGGTATCCCGGATGATATCCGTGACCAACCTGGAGTATCGACTGTATTGTTCCATATCTCCCCGGACAATCGTAGCGTGGCTGCACAATCTGCGCGCAACCTTCATGGGCATGGCACTGTGAATTCCAAACTTCCGGGCCTCATAACTGCAGGAAGCAACAACTCCCCTATCACCGCTGCCGCCAATAAGCACAGGTTTCCCAATCAGCTTTGGATCGCGTAATTGCTCCACCGAAACAAAAAATAAATCCAGATCTAAATGGGCGATATGACGGTTGGGGAGCATGGGGATTAGGTTGAATGCCTTCGGCGTTGAATACTTCGTGTTGAATACTTCGTGTTGAATGCCTTCGGCGTTGAATACTTC
>JBDSBN010000260.1:0-11974 GCA_039921585.1 Ginsengibacter sp.
ACATTGAGTGCTCTGCCATGGCCACAAAATACCTGGGCAGTTATTTTGATATTCACGGCGGTGGAATGGACCTGATGTTTCCACACCATGAAAGTGAGATTGCTCAAAGTACCATTTGCAATAATCACACTCCGGCAAAATACTGGATGCACAATAATATGATAACCATCAACGGAAAAAAGATGGGAAAGAGCTATAATAATGTGATCAAACTAACGGAATTGTTTAGCGGTGATCATCCGTTATTAACTCAGGCCTTTTCGCCCATGACAGTACGATTCTTCATATTACAAACACATTATAGAAGCACCCTTGATTTTAGCAGTGAGGCGCTTGAAGCTTCCGAAAAAGGTTTAAGAAGATTGTGGGATGCATTTGAACTGTTGAAAAAAATCAATGTATCGACAGCTCAGGAAGCAACAGATATTGAGTTGGATAAAAAAATAAACCGACTCATTTCCGAATTAGACGTTTTTCTGAATGATGATTTTAACACTGCCAAAGTACTGGCTAATTTATTTGAAATTGTTCCCATCATAAATTCCATGAACGATGGACATATCAATCCGGAAGCCATTTCAGCAGCCACACATACTCTTATGGCAGAAACGTTTTCGCTCTACCTGGTGGAAATTTTAGGCCTAAAAAATGAAAGAGAAATGGATGCTCAATTTACCGGAGTAATGGATCTTTTGACGGAGATAAGAAAAGACGCTAAGAGCAACAAAGATTTTTTCACTTCGGACAAAATCAGAAATCAATTATCTGCCCTTGGAATAGAAATGAAGGATGAAAAGGATGGAAAAATCAGTTGGAATATTAAATGACAATAAATGAATTTGCTGAAATTTAAAATCCGGTGCAATTAAATCTCTGCCACATATAGCACATCTATCAACTGACCCAAAATTGGCTCAGTTGATAAAAAAGTATCCACCGGGAAAACTTGTCAAAAAAAATAAAATCTATCTCCAGCTTTGCAATTCTATTTTAAGTCAGCAATTGAGTACACATGTTGCCCGCATATTACAGGAGAGATTTTTAAACATATATGATGGTCAGGAACCAAATCTGACACAAATATTAAATACACCAACTGAAACATTCAGAGAGATTGGATTTTCGAATGCAAAAGCAAGTTATGTACATCATGTTTGTCGGTTTTTTACAGGAAATAAATTAACCGATGCCCGGCTCCACAGAATGGACAATGAAGACATCATCGAATTGCTTACTCAAATTAAAGGAGTGGGTAGATGGACGGTTGAAATGCTATTAATTTTTTCTATGCAGAGAGAAGATGTATTCGCTTTCGATGATCTTGGCCTTCGGCAAGGAGTCATTAATTTATACCATCTAAAAGAAACCGACAAGAAATTGCTTCGGCAAAAAATAGAAAAGATTGCTTTGAAATGGAGCCCATACCGGAGTTATGCCAGTTTGTATTTGTGGCATCTGGCGAATGAGCGGTAAACAGTCAGCAAGCTTTCACATGACCTATCCGCCCAAACTCCAAACTACTTTTTTTATTTCCTTTTAATCAGTGGATTATTCAACCCATTAATAATATTATCTACTACTTCAAACCCTTGTAGTTTTTGAAAAAACTGCGTGAGTGTTTTACATCCGTAAGCACGAACGTCAAAACTTGGATCAAGTTTTCTGAGGTTTATTCCGAGGGTGGACACATATGCTTCGTCACTTTCATTGATGCTCATATCGTAGGCCCTGTTGATTAATTTAGAGCTGGCCTTTGGAGTTTCCTTTTTCTTTTTAACCGTACTACTTACTTTTTCAGACTTTTCTGGTTTAGGTTCCAGATTCTCCACATAGGTAAATATCTCACAAGATTTCACAAAAGCATTTGGTGTTTTTTGTTCACCAATACCCATGACGAAAATCCCTGCTTCGCGGATTCTTTTTGCAAGACCTGTATAGTCACTATCGCTTGATACAATACAAAATCCATCAACCAGATCAGCATGTAAAATATCCATCGCATCAATAATCAAGGCACTGTCTGTTGAATTCTTACCTGTCGTGTAGGAAAATTTCTGAATCGGGTTTATCGCTAATTCATTCAATATAGTTTTCCAGTGGTTCATGTGTTGGGTTGTCCAATCACCATACACCCGGCGAATCGTTACTTTTCCATATTTTGATGCTTCTTCCAGCACTAATTCCATCATTCTCGACTGAGCGTTATCTCCATCAACCAATAGCGCTATTCTTAATATTTTTTTATCCATATATAATTTTGTTGTTACGAAATTAAGGTTATGATTTTAAATGTAAGAATTGTGTTTGAATTTTAAACAAAACAATAATATACCCAAAGGGATAGAACCTTCGAATTTCTCAGAGTCCTTTTAATTTTAAGCATTCCCTTTCCTGTTTATAACAGGATATAAAAGGAGGATAAAGATTATTAATTTTGAAAGGATTATTTTTGAAAATTTTAAAACTGATAGAAACTGATACAACTTAACGGCAGAATAGAATCAGAACCCTTAAAATGCCGTTGAATTGACCTTATTTACGGACATTTGCTTTTTTTATTTTATCTGCCTATTTCTTTTATCTTTGGCAACAAATAATTTTTATGAAGTTTATCGCATCCTCAAACCAATTACTAAAACATCTGCAGCAAATAAGTGGCGTTATTAATTCCAATACTGTTCTGCCTATTTTAGAAGATTTTCTTTTTGAAATTGAAAATAATAAATTAACCATAGTAGCGACTGACCTTGAAACCATGATGAAAATTCATATGGACATTGAGGCCAAAGAAAGTGGCAGGGTATGTATACCGGCAAAAATTTTACTCGATTCTCTTAAAAATATTCCGGAGCAACCATTGACTTTTAATATTGATTCCTCTTTTGGTGTGGAAATTACCAGCGATAATGGTAAATACAAGGTGATTGGTGAAAACCCGGATAATTTTCCGAAAGAGCCTGCAGTGGAAGATGCCAGTTCTTTCAAAATGTCCTCAGCGGCATTGGTAACAGCTATTAATAAATGTTTATTTGCTGTGAGCAATGACGATTTACGCCCGGCAATGACAGGCGTTTTCTTTGATCTGTCTCCCAGCGGGATAACCAGTGTCGCTACAGATGCTCACCGCCTGGTAAGATACAGCAGATTGGATGTAGAGTGCCCCGAATCGTCTTCCTTCATCGTTCCTAAAAAGCCATTAAATCTTTTGAAGAACGTACTTCCAATGTCGGATGAACTATTGGATATTTCCTATAATGAAAATCATCTTTTTGTAAAACATGGCGGAACTGAAATGGTTTGCCGTTTAATAGATGCACGTTTTCCGGATTATAAAGTTGTGATCCCAACAGACAATCCATATAAGCTAACTGTTGTCAAAAATGATTTCCAGAATGCCTTGCGTCGGGTAAGTGTATTTAGTAACAAAAGCACTAATCAGGTAGCACTGACCATTACGGGAAGCGAATTGCAATTAGCTGCGCAGGATGTTGATTTCAGCTTTGAAGGTAATGAGCGCATGGCTTGTCAGTTTGATGGAGAAGATTTACAGATCGCTTTCAATGCTAAATTCATGATTGAAATATTGAGTGCCGCAGATACAGACGAAGTGGTTATCGAATTAAGTACTCCCACGAAAGCAGGAATTATCAAACCAACTGAAATGGGCGATAACGAAGAGCTATTGATGTTGGTGATGCCACTAATGCTCAACAATTAATTGTATTCTATTTAAATAATTTAAAGCAGTCTTTCCGGACTGCTTTTTTTATTCAATCAAATAGAAACCTATGATGTGCTTAGCAGATCACGATGGTGGAAACATCTTTCACTTTTTAGCTGTTATATTTTTTATACCTTGTCATCCCTTATCAATTAAAAGAATTTCCCCTTGAGAAAAAAATTGGATTTAACGACAGCTCGCACCTTTCAGAATTACTTTACTGCTCAAATTACCTGTACTAAATTGCAAAGTGCCGGAATCGCCTGCTTTTTGTCTGATAGCTCTACCGCAACGGTTGCTCCATTTTTATCTACAGCCATCGGCGGTATTAAGCTTGTAGTTCGAAAGGAGGATCTGGAAGAAGTCAATAAACTACTTCTCCAGATTGATGAATAATACCGGAAAAATGCAGTTTGTCCTAAATGTGGAAATCATACAATTGAACAAATTTCCAAACAAACTCCCGGAAATTTTTTCACAGCATTTTTGAGTTGGTTCCTGGGCGATTTTGCCATGTCCAAAAAAATATATCAGTGCAGCACCTGCAAATATGAAAGTGAAAATCTTCCGGAAAACCTTCATGCAGAAATGGATTATCAGGAAGAACAACTGAACTAAACTACTTTTGTGTCATGAAAATTATTGCTCTTATTCCGGCAAGGTATGCCGCCACCCGTTTCCCGGGGAAACTGATGGAAAAACTTGGCGACAAAACAATTATCAGGCATACCTATGAAAATACAAAAGCCACTCTCCTTTTTGATGAGGTCATTGTGGTCACAGATAGTGATATTATTTTCAAAGAAATTATTGAACATGGCGGCTATGCTTTAATGAGCAAAAAGGAGCATGATAGTGGCAGCGACCGCATTGCAGAAGCAATTGAAGATTTGAATGTGGATATTGTTGTAAATGTTCAGGGAGATGAACCCTTCGTTGAAAAATCAATTCTTCAGAATTTATTAAATGTATTTAATGACAAATTTCCTCCGGAAAATGTACAGGTTGCTTCTTTAATGTACGAAATTATAGATCCGGAAGATATTGAAAACCCCAATCACGTAAAGGTGGTGACGGATAAAAATAATAATGCGCTATATTTTTCCCGGAGCGTCATTCCTTATCCACGGGATAAAAATACTCCCTGTACATATTATAAGCATATCGGAATTTATGCTTTCCGCAAGGCAGCGTTAATGAATTTCACCTTTTGGGAAATGTCGCCGCTGGAGGGAGTGGAAAAGCTGGAGCAACTACGTTATCTTGAAAATGGAATTCCTATAAAAATGGTTGAAACAGATCAGGCACCTATTTCTATTGATACTCCCGAGGATTTAGAAAAAGCAAAAAGTTTATTATAACTTTAGTTTAATCATACATTGGCTGATTATGAATTGTTGGGCACGTTTTTAGTCTGATTAAAAAATCAAAATTTCTTCCGGTCCTGAATTTGTTTCCAAAGTAATTTGGTGTTTAAGAAGTTTCATATTTAAAGTATAAATAAAGATGTTTTTGCAGAATAGATGTTTCCTGTTATTGATGACCACCATACTTCTCATATCCTGCAATGAACAGGACAAAGTGGCTATAGAAAAATCAGCCTCTGTTTTTGATATCGAGCAAGGAAGAGCTTCCATCGAACAAAGTAATCTGCGGTTTATGAATGCTTTTAAAGAATCAAATCCGGAAGAGATGGCAAATTGTTTTATGAAAAACGGAGTGATTATGATAGATGGATTTCCTTCAATTGAAGGGAGAGAAGCAATCGCCCAATATTTTACGGAGGTAATGAAGAATGGCGTTAAAAAATACGAATTGGAAACAAAGAATATTTGGGGTGACAGCAGCATTTTGGTGGAAGAGGGTATTTATAAACTTACCGGAACCAAAAAAAAAGAAGTCGGAAAAGGAAAATATATTGTTTTATGGAAACCGGAAGCGGGAAACTGGAAAATGTTCCGGGATATTTGGGCCAGCGATTTTCCTTCTTCAGCACTAATACCTAACAGGGATTCATCCCTTGCAGAACCTAAGAAAAAAGCATTAAATTTCTTCTAATCATGTTTTCAGGGATAATTATAAACCCAAACAAATAGAATGAAACGAAATAAAGCAGGGCAAAAATCAAATACAATCAATAATCGTAAATCCAAAAAACACCGGCGGATAAACCCAACCATTATACCAAAGCGAAGCAAGGATCTAAATGTGGTGATTTCTGTTTATTCTTATAATGCCAACAATATAAAAATTATTGAACTTTCCAGTATTCAGGAATGTTATAAATATCTGGATACAGTGGATGTCATTTCCTGGATAAATATTGATGGCCTGGATAAAAACCAAGTAAATGATATTTGTAATCATTTTGGCATTCATCCTCTTTTTGCAGAAGACATATTGAGCATTGGTCAACGTCCAAAAATGGATGAGTTGAACAACCTGCTTTTTGCCCTTTTAAATATGCTTTATTTTAATGAAGAGGATCAAAGCGTGGAAAGCGAACAGCTGAGTATTGTGCTCGGGAAAAACTTTGTGCTCAGTTTTCAGGAAGATATTTCCAGGGATGTCTTTGACCCTATCAGGGAAAAATTAAAACTTCCCGGCAGTAAACTCCGGATTAGTCCATCAGATTATCTCTTTTACTCCATGCTGGATATGATCGTAGATAATTATTTTATCATCATGGAAAAGCTAGGTGAAAAAATTGAAGATCTGGAGGAAGATATTACAGAACGGCCTGATACACGAACGTTGAGTAAAATCAATTTCCTGCGGAAAGAAATGATGTTTTTAAGAAGAAGTATATCTCCTGTACGGGAAATAATCAACGGTATATTACGTAGCGATAGCGATCTCATAAACGATCGAACTGAAAAATATTTTAAAGATGTGTATGATCATATTGTGCAGGCAAATGAGTTGGCAGAGAACTATCGGGATATGATGATCAACTTACAGGATCTTTACCTGAGTAATGTAAATCTAAAGATGAACGAAGTGATGAAAGTAATGGCTGTCGTTACTTGTCTCCTTGCTCCTGCCACGGTCATCGGTGGAATCTTCGGGATGAATTTTGGAAAAATTCCTTTTTTGAATAATCCTGAAGGGTTTTATTTAGCCGTTGGTGTTATGTTGCTGATCCCGGTAATTATGATCTGGATATTTAGAAAAAGAGGCTGGTTTTAAAACTCTGTTTTACTTCCCTGCTGTCTTCACATTTTCCTTTTCAATGGGTTCTGCAAGCAACTCTTTGATATCCTTATTCAAGCGGGTAATATCTTCCAAAACAAGTCCGTCATAAATTCCACGAACTCTTTTTTGTCTATCTACCAGTGCGAAAAATTGAGTATGAATAAATTCATCTTCGATATTGGTATAATTATTTTGATGATTGTCCAGTAAATAACTTTGCCTGGCCATTTTATACAAAGAATCTTTTGAGCCTGTTACAAAATACCAATCCGCCGCAAAATTTGGATTTTTGCCCACAATTTTTTCTTCATATTCTTTCATTACGGGAACAGAATCTGTTTCCGGCATAGAAGTATGAGAAAGAATGGCAAAGTCTTTTTCGTTTTTATATTTTTCATAAACGGTCTGCATATTGGCATTCATTTTTGGACAAATTCCTTTGCAGGTCGTAAAAAAATAATCTGCCACATAAACCTTTCCGTCAAAACTATTTTGTGTTACTTCTTTCCCATTTTGATCCACGAAGGAGAAGGGTTGCACGTAACTCATTACAGGTAATTTCACTTCAAAAAAACCTTCCGTTGTAGATAACATGATCCAAAATGCTGCAATCACTACCACAGCGATTCCTCCTACTATAAAAATATTACGTTTCATGCCGCAAAGGTACTGATTTAGTTAGAAGTCAGCAGGGAGAAGTTCATCAATGAGAAGCATTTAGTTTATGGATTTACTTTCATTTGGATGAGAATTGACCTTATTAAAAAGGTAAAATAGTACATCATGCGAATTGCCTATAGCAAACGCCTATGGAACTAATAATTTCTTGAAATCCGTACTATCTCCGGAGAACACATTAAAATCCACCATGGATTTAATTCCGTTTACACGGCCGGTTTCACTATGTTGCCAAAATGCCCAGTCCTGTTTCGTACGTGGTTTATCCGGTTGAAGATAATGGGCTATCCATAATGGGTATTCGTCAAATTTTCCGGCAAAATATTTTTCATAAAAACTGATATTCGTATAGATAATGGGCTTTACTTCATAGTGCTCTTCGACCATATCCAGCCAAATTTTTACTTCTTCCTGCATTTGTTTTACAGAGATATTCCGGCTAATTTCAACATCCAGCACAGGAGGTAAATCTCCGGAATTGAGGTTTACAATTCCAATAAAATTACGGGCTTGTTTCTTAGGCTCTTTTCCCGGAATGAAAAAATGGTAAGCCCCTTTTGGCACATTGTTTTTCCCGGCATGCAACCAGTTATACCGGTATTTTGGATCTACCAGAAATCTTCCTTCCGTGGCTTTAATGAAGGCAAAGCCAATCTTAATATCTTTTACTTCCATCTCCTTCACTTCCTCCCAATTAATGGTTTCCTGGTATCGACTAACATCAATACCATGAATTTCATATCCACGAGGAATAGGGATTTCAAAACCCGGGTAAAAAATATGGGGCTTTATTACAAATATATTGACAGCAAAATAGGTGGCTGAAAAAGCGATGCACAGCCAAAAAAATATCTTAAAATAAGATTTTATTGGAGAACGTTTCTTTTTCCTGGCCACAGCAAATCGTAATAAAAATTTTTATAGAAAAAATACAGAGGGTTAATAGCGATAGATCACTTCCGGTTTGAAATCTTTCAAATCTTCATTTGTCTTATCCCAGTTTTCTGTAAAACCAAGCATAAATCCACCACCACCTGCACCACAAAGTTTCAGGAAATAATCTCCATTTTTTAAACCTTGCCTGGCTAATTTATCAAATGGCGTTGGAATCAAATAGCTCATTTCATTTAACTGAAAAGTAGATAATTTATCCAGACTATTATATAATTGTGCAGATTGATTATGAAGAAAGCTATTGATACTATCATTGGTTATGCTCACCAGTTCATTGTTGAATTTATCTCTGAACTTTTGATCCTTATATAATTGATTAAAACGATCCATGAGGCCAAGAGTAGATCTTGCGATACCTGTATTGAGAAGAAATACAACATTTTTTCCTGCTTCATCCCGCGGAGGAAGTGTTGTCGCCAATACTTCCTGATGATTTCTATACAGGATAGGTTCATTTAAAATAATACTTAAAGGGTCAAGACCAGAACTTGTACCATGAAAAAATGATTCAAGCTGACCAAGACTTTGACGAAGGTTTTGGATTTTTTCAAAAGTCATTCCTTTTAAATCATCCTTAACTTCTTTGGCTTTTTTAAGATATCTTAAAAAGATAGCCACAACTAAAGCACCCGAACTACCGAGTCCATATCCCTGTGGAATATTACTTTGAAAAAACAATCCATTTTCAATTTCCCGCTCAAATTGCTTTACTTCCAGAACAAAATTTTCATCCACATGACTGGCAATAAAACCAGAAAACTTCTTAAGATATTCATTTGATTGGACAGCATATTTCGTTTCTGCACCATTTTCGCAGAAATTTAATCGCCCGGAATAGCGGTCACATGGTAAAACCAGGGCCATACTATTGTGCAAGACACTATATTCTCCAAATAATAAAATCTTAGAATTTAATTTCTCCATATCACTCATCAATTTTGTTTTTCAGGTCCCTGACCTATTTTATCAAAGATAATTCCTGACAAATCAGTTTTCAATTCGTTTTTAAGAAAATCTGATACCTCCTCTTTATACTTCTGCGGATATAAAATATGCACGTTTGGACCTGCATCCAACGTAAAGCATACTGGTATATTCGTAGATGTGCGAAAGTTAGTTATTTTCTCTATTGCATGAATAGTGCCCGGTTTCATTAAAAGATAATAATTCTTCGAGGTCATCATCATCGCATGCAAAGCTAATGCCTCTGACTCAGCTATTTGAATAAATTCTTCATAATCGCCATTATATAACGTTTTTATAATACCCGCTGTATTCTCTTTCGCTTGTTCAAAGCGGTTTTGAGCATAGGGATGGTCATTCATTAAAGAATGCCCTAAACTACTTGACACTTTTTTAGGCTGATTATCAACAATTAAGATGGCATCCATCATCTGTTGAAAATTCTCATGAACTCCCTTTACCGGGGTGGCATACAGATCCGAGGAGTGATCAATTGCCGGGTGCTGTCCCCAACTCGCAAAACCACCAAACATAGACCTGCACGCACTTCCACTTCCTAACCTTGCCAGTTCACTGGCTTTGGTATAGAAGGTTTCCTTATCATGGATACGGTCTATCTTATTTTCTGCATCTAATAAGGATAATGCAATCGCACCAAATGCGGAGGCGGAAGAAGCAATTCCTGTGGAATGTGGAAATGTGTTGTGTGAATTTATTCGAAAAGAATGTTTTTCTAATAATGGAAAATGAGCACTGTTCGTTTCCAGGTATTTTATTACCCGGTTCTGAAATGCCTCATTCTTTTCACCCTCAAAGAAATACTCCAACTCGATGCCTTCAGACTTTTTCTCCATTAGTTCCAACTCCACTTCTGTACACGCCTCAGATAGGGTCATACTTACAGAAGGATTGCAAGGAATTTGATTCCCTGTTTTTCCCCAATATTTTACAATAGCGATGTTTGAAGGACAACGCCACGTTATTTTCTGATTTGAATGATCAGCCATTTATCTTTTTATAATTTGATCGTATGTAAATTGTATCCCATACCCTCTTTTGCTAAAGTATTCTTTTGCATTGCTTTCATTCCGGTAGGTGGCCATAAAGAAATCACCACCCCATGCACCTAAAGACTTGAGGCTGTACGGATAATCGTTGAAAATACTATTTTTTATTGGCTCAAGAGTTAAAACTTTGGAAAGCAGTGCCTCGCTCTGGTTTATAAGTAATTCAAATTTTCCAATTTCCTCACACACAGTTACAGAATCTACCAATTCATTCATTTCTTCGATTTGATCTGATTCGACATCTATTTCTTTAAACCGCATAACCTCCGGTTTGCTTTTTTGCTTTTGACCACTATAGATGAAAAGCAGTTTTGATGTAATTTCAGAACTTAAACCGATTTCAACCGCCGATTTATTTGTAGTTTGAAAAACAATCGGCGTTTTGGCAGTTGCACATGCAACATCATATCCGGAACCTCCAAATGTACTTTCCAATAATATATATGGATTCGTTTTACTCCATTGCGCCAGTAAACTAATTAAGGTAGAACTGGTTCCAAAACCCCATTGCAACGGAAAATCTGTATTTAATATAAAATCTCTGCCCTGATTAAACAAATCAGGTTTTTGATTTTTAATAATATCAAGCAAACGGATCAGGGAAGAAGCAATTTGTTTATCCGTTGATTCAATTACTTTCAGATCTGTTGTAAATCGGGCTGAGAACCATTCCTTCTTTTTTTCTTTGCTCAACCAGTTGATTTCATTAGAGTGTGACAACAAAACCTTCATATCCTGTCCATATTTCAAAGGAATTGCTAATGACCGGGCTCCTTTTAAAACAAGATATTCTCCAAATAATAATAATTTGCCCGACGCATAATAATCCATTGCTCTTAATCTATATTTATTGACTTTTTTGGATTTGCTTTCTCAGCCATTCTCTCCATCAACATCCGCACCGCTGATACAGAAACGTTATGATCTTTAAAATATTCTACAACTGCTTTTTTATCTGAAGCAGGTACACCTAATTGTTTCATAATATTAAAAAGATGCATTTTCATATGCCCTTTTTGAATACCGGTTGTTACCAGAGATTTGACAGCGGAGAAATTATTTGCCAGGCCCGCTGCAGCAGCGATGCCCATTAATTCTTTTGCTGAAGGATGTCCGAGAAGTGCCAAAGAAAGTTTTACCAGAGGGTGTAAATTAGTTAATCCTCCTACTACCCCTAATGAAAGCGGAACCTCAAGAGAGAATCGGAAAGTAGTTTCGCTTATTTCTACTTTTGAAAGTGGAGAATATTGACCACTCCTTGCTGCATATGCATGACCGCATGCTTCCACCGCCCGGAAATCATTTCCGCTTGCTAAAACTACTCCGTCAATACCATTAAAAATCCCTTTATTATGTGTCGTGGCCCGATAAGGATCCACCTCCGCTATGCGCACAC
>JBDSBN010000261.1:0-15854 GCA_039921585.1 Ginsengibacter sp.
ACCCTTATACAAGCACTCCTTCATTACCTGCCATATTGTAAGCACCCCCGCTTTTGTTTCTTCTTCGGATCTCCAGGTGCTTTCGTTTTCTAAAACGACTTCATGTATGCTCAGGCCGGTTTTCCGACACCAATGGAGGAGATCTTCCGCATTATTAATAGGAAAGGGCAACGTGACATCAGTAGATGAGTTTTCAGTAATCACCCCTTCCTGCTCTACAAAACCTCCACCAACTGAGTAGTAGGTTTCTTTGATTTTTTCTCCATTATTTAGTTCGGCAATAAAAGATAATCCGTTTGGATGATAAGGCAGCGATTCTTTCATCAAGAATTCGATATCTCTGATCGGATCAAAAACGACCTCAAATGTAGCATCGAGAAATATTTTTTTGCTTTCAAGGATGTTTTGGATTTTATGGTCTATTTTATCCACATCAAAGGTAACGGGATCGTCACCGGACAGTCCTAATTGAACAGCAATGTCCGTTCCATGACCGATTCCGGTTTTTGCCAGAGAGCCGTATAATAAGATTTTTACACCTCTAACTTCTTCTAAAATTTTTTTTTCTTTCAGAGAAAATAAAAAAAGAGTGGCCGCTTTCCAGGGGCCAAGTGTATGGCTGCTGGAAGGTCCCACTCCAATTTTGAACATATCAAATACAGAAATTGCTTCGTGATTCATACTTTAATTATATGCAACAAAGATAACCGCAAACTAGATCCAAATTTTTATACTAATGGATCGCAGACTAACTGTTCTGAATTTTGTTTAGTAACTATAGTATAGTTGATGCAATTTTAATCTATTCTCAGTACTTCTACCTCAAAAACGAGGTAAGAATTTGCCGGAATAATCACCTTGCCATTATGTATTATAGGATTTGCCCCATAAGCAAGTGTTGGAGGAATATACATGTCAATTTTTCCACCTGCATTAATTAACGGGATCCCTTTTTGCCAACCAAGTATAACACCACCTAAATTGAAATAAGCAGGGGCGCCCGTTTGAGTGGAATCGAACGATTCTCCGTTAAAAAACATTCCTTTATAATTCACGGTAATTTGTGAGCAGAGATTGATGACACTTGGCCCGGTACCCTGACTTTTAATTTTATAGAGAAATCCGGATGGGCTTATCTGTGCGCCACTAATTCCATATTTTGCCAGGGAATCTTCCAGATTGTTGATCTCACTTTCAGGAGCGGTTACATGTGAATCGGTATAACCACATTTGGTATCTTTCTTAAGACAACTACTAAACATAAATACAGCAATCACCGCTGTTGCAACATACTTTTTCATTGAGGGTAAAATTTTTTGAAACAACACTTTGCTGTACATGAGGGTAATTTATCAGATATAGCCCGTTGTTTCTAAATGACTGAATTAATTAGGTTTGCAAATAAAGAGTAAAAATTTTATAAAAGCGCTGCATCATTTTTATTCTCCTTTAATTTTAACTCTTTATAATGCTGGTCATTTTGTTCCCATTTTACCTGCATTTTGAAAATAGCATAGAATAGTGCAATGCCTAAAACTACAAGTGAGATGATGATTATTTGAGTTTTGGAAATAGCGATCATGTTTTTATACCAATCATTAAAGATGACAGCTACCAAAACAGGAAGAGCGAATATTAGTCCCCATGGTGAACCATAAATTAAATGATGCGCGAATTTTTTTTCTTTATCCCGGTTTTTTTCCCACCAGGCCATAAATTCTTTTTCATTTTGAGTAATCATAAAGCAAATTTACCAAGTTAAATGATCCGAAAAAATTTCTGACCTCTATAACAATCTGTTTTTTTGGATTTCGGGTAAAAAAAGTTAGGTTTGCTTTCATTAAAAATATCACCTTGAAAATCGAACAGGTCCTAATCCATTATTTATTAAAACACAAACAGCTTTCATTACAGGGAATCGGAACGTTCATTCTTGAAGGAGCTGTGACCGAATCATCCGATCCAAATCGTCCGATTATTATTCCTGAAGGTGCTATTACTTATACTTATGATTCCAGAGTTCAGGAAGACCCGTCCCTGGTATCTTTTATCACGGAACATACAGGTAAAATTCAACCTCTTGCATCTGCCGATCTGGATTCATACCTGATTCTTGGTCGCCAATTTTTAAATATTGGAAATCCATTTATTATTCCTGGAATAGGTACTATTGAAAAAACGAATGCCGGAGATTTGATTTTTAAGGGCGGTGCGCATATCGCTGATAAGATGGAAGCAAATAAGGGCAAAATTGAAGATGAAGGAGCCGAAGAGCATGAAGAGAATATGTTCAATGATTACCAAAAAGAAACAAAAAGTAATGCAGGTAAAACCATACTCATTGCAATAAGTATTCTTATCGTCGGACTTATAGCCTGGGCTGTTTGGAAATATGCTTTTAACCCGGCTGGTGAGCCAGATAATTTAACTGAAGCGACCTTCCCTGCTGATCAGCCTACTCCTGCGCCAACAACCATTGTCGATACTGCTGACGCACAATCTACTGACAATAATTTGTCATCTACTGTAACTTCATCTGATGGATATACATTTAAAGTAATCGTGAATGAATATACCAATCTCCAAACGGCAGAAACGCGGTTTGCAAATTTAAAATCCTATGGCCGGCAGGTTATCCTCTATACAAGTGATTCAATCGTTTTCAAAATCGCAGAACCTTTCACCCGCCCACTGTCTGACACAACCAAAGTACTGGATTCCTTAGGTGGTTATTATGGTAAAGGAAAAGGTAAAATCGAATATTAATCAGGGCGCATTCAATTCCGACAATCACCAGAAAAGAAGTA
Source organism: Ginsengibacter sp. (assembly GCA_039921585.1). GTDB lineage: Bacteria > Bacteroidota > Bacteroidia > Chitinophagales > Chitinophagaceae > Ginsengibacter. Next base: position 2,808 of record JBDSBN010000261.1, read on the forward strand.
AATTAAAATACTGATCCTATTTGAATATTTTCTTCGGGCAATTTATTTCGAGGATTGAGACATCCATTGGTAGTGTTTTATAAAAATTTCTACCTAAAGCCAACTAATATCTCCGGTTAAAAACAACCTTATCCTTTCAGTGGAAAATGTTTTTATTCAAAAATTTCGGATTGAAATTAGGGCATCCTTTACGGAAAAATAGAAGGATGAATTCTTATAGATTTACAGGTATTCAAACGATTGCTTAACCAGGTCCAAAATGTATAAACGAGTTTGATTTATAAATAATCAGCAATTTAAAATAGTTGAAAAAGAAATTCCCTGTAAGACTTTTACGATAAAAAGTTTTACAGGGAATTTTTAATTGAACGAATAATATATTTAGTTCCTTAAAACTTAAATATTAATCACGTAGAAAAAAAGGAGGGCCAGAATTTGGCATACTGTACAAAGAATAATCCCTTTATAGGCTATTTTTTCTTCTTCTTTCGCATCGGTCATAATTGATATTTTTTTACAGATTAGAATTAGAACAAAGGTAGTTCTAAAAGTTTAAAATTGTAAAAGATTTCACTTTATAAAAATGATATCTCCCGGAAAAAAAATGTCTTATTTCCGGCAACTCCTCACCTGCTTCTTCTTACTCCTTTTTGCGTCGTAACCATTTTGAAATAAAGCTTCCGGCTTTTCCTACTTCTTTATTTACCACCTGTACTCTATCTGCAAGGGCATCTAATAAGAAATGCTCCTGCTCTTCTTCAGGCTTCGCCTGGGCAATCAATTGTTTTGGATAAATTATAATAAAACTATTGTTGGTGAAGTACCTTGATAAATAATATGGTAGCTTATCGAGTTCCGGTGAATAAGATATTTGATCTTTTCGGGAAGAGAGAATTACAAAGAAATCATTTTGTTTTAATTCCCTGCCCAGAATTAAAAAATCCTCCCAGTTGGTAAATTCCTTATAGCTTGCTACCACAGGACTGGTCAACTGAACATTCAGATTTTTTAACTCACTAATTGTGTTATTATCCGCGAAAAAATGAAGAGACATTCCGCCCGTTTTTGCTATAGTGGAAATTCTGGAAAACCAATGGATGAAACCTGGTTCCATTTCGGCTTTCGGCGGTACAGCAAGAACAATTCTTTTCAGAGTATTGAAAGGCTGAACATGTTTATAGATATAGATTGTTTCACCGGATTTACGAATGATGCTTTCTGATATGGGACCTAAATAGCTAGTCTGATTTGGATCTTTATGTAATCCGATTAACACATCCGTAATTTTTCTTTCTTTAATGGTATAGATAATTGCATTGGCAACGTTTACATCAAATCTGGTTAGCGGTTCGATCGTGTTTTCTGTAGCAGCAGCTTGTTTAATAGCCACCTCCATCATTTTCTTACCATTATACTGAGCACTTTCATCGTCTTTCTCGTCACTAATAACATTCAGAGCAAATACCGGAATTTTACTTCGTGTCGGTTTTAACATCAGTCCAAAATCAACCATCTCTACTACTGTATCCGGATATGCGAGGGAGATTAATATTTTATCTTCTGAATCAATTTCCCCGCCTGCTTCCTCTTCTTCCAGTAAAGCAATGTTGGAAGAAGCTTTTTCTACAATAAAGGAACTTACCCCACAACTTATCAGGATTAATAAAATTGTTCCGTTAAGAATATCCTCATCTAATAAACGAATCGGAATACCATCCGTGGTTTCTCCTATAATGATATTATACCCGACTAATATAATAGCTAGCGTAGCCGCTGCATGAGAGGCACTTAATCCAAATATCATCCGTCCCTCATCCCGGGAAAGTTTGAAAATTTTCTCTGTAATTAATGCCGCAAGATATTTCGTTACGAGACCAACAGTGACAATTACTCCGGCGACTTTAAGTGCTCCCCATCCATTAAAGAGTACATTAAAGTTTACCAACATTCCAACACCGATCAGGAAAAAAGGAATAAAAAGAGCGTTACCTACAAAGTCAATCCGATTCATCAGAGGAGAAGAATGGGGAATAAACCGGTTTAAAACAAGTCCCGCAAAGAAAGCCCCGATAATCGCTTCTATGCCCGCAGCTTCGGCTAAAAACGCAGCCAGGAATACAATGGCCAAAACGAAAATATATTGGGAAACACTGTCTTCATTTCTTTTGAAAAACCATCGGATTATAATCGGAAAAATAAAGAAAACAATTCCAACGAAAACAATTGAAGAAACCCCCAAAGTAAACCAAAAGGTAGAAGAGACTTCTCCCCGGGTCATTCCTGCTATAATGGCTAATATGATCAATGCAAGAATATCTGTAATCATGGTACCACCAACAGTTAGCGCCACTGCTTTATTTCGGGAAACGCCGTATTTACTGGCAATCGGATAGGAAACCAATGTATGCGTTGAAAACATACTGGCCAAAAGTATCGATGAAAGAATCCCATAACCAAGTATATAATAAGTAGCTAGCGTACCGATTACAAGAGGAAGAATAAATGTAATTAAACCGAAAGTGATGATTTTCCCTTTATTTTTATTAAACTCTTTTAGATCAATTTCCAAACCTGCCAGAAACATGATGTAGAGCAGGCCAACTGTACCAAAAAGGACAATGCTACTATCCCGGCGTAAGAGATTCAATGCATAAGGACCAATGATTACCCCCGCCAAAATCAACCCTATTATGTGCGGTACTTTTACCTTTTTTAATAATATTGGCGCAAATAATATAATAAAAAGAACCAATGAAAAGATGATCACCGGGTTCTTTAAAGGCAATGAAAAATCTAAATCCGCTAAAAAAATCATACACTCTTTTTAAATATAATAATGTACAGGTAGGTATTTGCTGCTAATTATTGCTTTTTTAATTGTAAGGAATAAACAATTCTGCAACCCCCTGCCTGTATAATCTCCCTCTCCCCGTCCATTTCTTTTTCTCTGATATTTTGCAATCGAATCTGCATTTTAGCAGTTTGTGAATCAGAGGAATCTTTTTGAACATTTAATCGAATACTATTGCCGGTATAATATCCTGAATACACTCTTACCAATTGATTATTACTTATTGCCGTCGCAATTATTGCATTATCATGAAAGGAGATCTCCCATTGTTCCGTTTTGGTGTCTCCTACTGCAGATCCTGGACAGTTTGTTTCCGTGCAGATCATTTTTACACTCCAGGAACCGGGTAGATGTGGATAGTTCATATAAAGACTATCATTCGCTATTTTTTTTGAAGTACTATCCAACAGCTTTTCCCGCTCATTTAGCATTTGCTCTTTAAATTCAAGCGACTGCTCTTTCAAAAATAGCAATTGCTCTTTCTCATCCACCTGAGCTGCGCGTTTATCAAGTTCAATTTCTCTTTTACGCAAATTACAACCCGATAAAGAGAAAATGGAACATCCCAAAAGTATCAATACCCATTTTAGTCGCATATATATTAATATTTTTCGTGTCAATCAAATTGACGTTTCTAAGTGTTTTTCATAAAAATCCAAGATAACAGATTTTATACAAATCAATAGAATTCCTGGTGTTTCCGGCTTATCTATATTGAATATTTATATTTGCCCGAATTCCTTTTAGGAAGGAAAAATTCAATTTGTTCCTGAAATAAAAAGTTCATTTCTCATTCGAAAACGTTTTGACAAAATCAAGTATCTGCCCATCATATTTCTCCTGTTCATCAAATAAGAATTTATGCGCCATGGGACATACATAAATCGGAAAACTTTCTAATTCCCTTTCAAATTTCACCAATCGTACAGCATCTTTTTCTGTAGTCAGAATTATTTTCTTTTCACTTTCTATTTTTCTAAAATGCTCTTTTATTTCTTTTAAGTCATCAGAATTAAAAATATGGTGATCCCTATAGTTTAAAATCTCATAAGTAGCCACAAACTTTGTGAGCATTTGCTTTAAAGGTTCAGGATTTGCAATTCCGCACACCAACAAAACCTGGCTTTCCATATCCAGCATCATTTCCTCTTTGGTAAACAAATGATAGGGCATGTTATATTCTATTTTTGTAAAATAGACCGTTTGATGTGGTAGTGGATTGATTTCTTTTATAATCGATTTTTGTTCAGTTTCATCTAAATGCGATTTACATTTTGTGACAACAATGATATCTGCCCGTTTGCTACTGCTTTTTACATCTCTTAAATCACCTGAGGGTAAAACAATATCCCTGGTATAAAGATTATAGTAATCTGTCAACAGGATATTTAATCCGGCGCGCACTTGTCTATGTTGAAAAGCATCGTCCAGAATAATTACTTCTGTCTGCGGGCTGTCATGTAATAATTGTGGAATTCCCACGATTCTTTCTTCTGCAACGGCTACAGTTACCTCTGGGAATTTTAGATGAATTTGCATGGGCTCATCTCCAATGTCCAAAGCAGTGGTTTGAGCATTCGCAATAGCAAAACCTTTTGTTTTCCGCTTATAGCCTCTGCTCAAAGAAGCTGCCTGATAATTTTGACTCAACAGCTTTAGCAAATACTCGGTCATTGGAGTTTTTCCAGTTCCGCCTAAGGCAAGGTTGCCTACACAAATAATGGGGAAATTAAAAGAAGAGGAACGTAAAATGTTTTTATCAAACAATTTGTTTCTCAACCAAATAATACTTCCGTAAAGGACAGATAACGGATATAAAATATAACGAAAACTTTTTAGCATAAAGGATTTTCAATGGAATATCTACACAAAGTGACAGATAACCGGTTTAGTTTAAAATCGGATGAATCTTGTTGGTGTAATACAATAATTTAAAGGTAAATCATACTCATCAATATCAATGATCTCTTCCACAGGATCAAAATAACTGAGTCCGATGGACATAACATCTAATCTGCAGTCAGCAAGGAATTTATCATAATATCCTTTCCCATACCCTACCCTGTACCCTTTCTTATCGAAAGCTAATAATGGCACCAATACCACATCTAAATCTTTCGTCTCGATCCGTTTTCCTTCCATAGGCTCTGAAATTCCATACGAATTTGGTACTAATTGTACGTTTTCACTAAACTCGTAATGATATAAACTATTTGAATGAACATCAATTTTAGGGACTGCAATTTGAAGCTCCGGATTTTTGAATTGCAGGTATCTTACAATATTTGTTGTATCAACTTCCACTAATTTTGATGATGCCAGGTAAGTATGCACACATTTAACATGCGGAAAATTTAGTTTCTGAAAATTGATTAGAATCAGATCATTAAATTTATCGATCTTTTGCGGAGTTAGTTTGCGCCGTTTTTCTTTATAAATGATTCTTAATTCGCTTTTAGTCATAATGGTTTTTTTTTATAAAACCCCAATTAGTGCCTTTCGTCATGTAGTATCTTTCAGAAAAGGTGGATGAGATAAATTGATTCAGTAATGACATATAATCAATACCAAACAACACTTCTGGCAAATTTTATTATTGTCTACTTATTTTTAAAAAAAGAAAACAAGGTTGTTCCATAATTCTTTACCGATGCAAAATTCGACATTTCTTCATAATTATTCGCAGGGGTATGCTCCAGAGCAAATAATCCATCCTCTGTCAATAATTCTCTTTCTAAAATAATTTTAGGAAGATCATCAATCGTTTTTAGGGCGTAGGGCGGTCCTGCAAAAATGAAATCGTATTTCTCTGTACAGGTATTTAGAAATTTAAATACATCACTTTTGATTACATGAAAATTTTCAATGTTCAACGCTTTCGATGTGGATTTAATAAATTCATACATTTTTACATCCTTCTCTACAATCGTCAAATCCTCAGCGCCACGAGATGCGAGTTCATAACTAATACTTCCTGTGCCGCCAAAGAGATCTAACGTTTTTAATCCTTCAAAATGTAAGTTGTTGGATAGGATATTGAACAAACCTTCTTTAGCAATATCTGTTGTAGGCCTCGTATACGGCATTTTGGTTGGGGGATAAATTTTTCTACCGCGATATTTTCCCGTAATTATTCGCATAAATCAAATTCAAAAAAATGGTTGAAAAAATGGAGCGGAAACTGAGTGATTCCTTCTTCATAAAGATATTCGTCAGTGGTTACTGCCAGACTTACGTTAGTGAAATAATTATAAATCTTTTTAAACAGAGCCGAATCTTCCTCAATAAGACCACCGACTAAAATTGGTATATCCGAAACATTGAATTGTCGGCAGATATTTAATAAAATATAGGCAACATCTTCCGGAGTACGATAAGAATAAGTATTTAAAAGATGATATGCACCCTCTTTATACAGAGTAACCACTAATTTTTCAGGATAAAAAACAGCCGATAATTTATCCTCTTCGGAGTTCTGCTTTTTTAAAAACAGGGAATATTGGTGCATCCCTCGAATTGTCGGAAATTGCTGATAAACGGTATTATTAAGGACAGCAGGTACTGAGTATGTATTGTATAAATCATGTTGAGGTAAGATGTCTTTTATGATTGTTTCCCCTATGGCCAAATCACCGTGAATCAAGTTTAGAACTTCCGCATTCTTCTGGCTATTGTACATGGTAAAAGGCACAAGTACGCTTCTGGGAACAGAATAAATAAGACAGCATTTTTTAAACTTTTCTGAAAGGAAAGAATGTTGATGAAATAATATTTGCAACGCAATAGCAAATCCTGATTGCGGTTTGTTTTTGTCGTATTGATATACTCCAACAGAGACGATCTTGTTTTCCTCATCATTCCTGATTGCATAGGAAAAGCTATCCAGGGTAAGTTCACAACAAAGAGAACAATTTTCCGTGTTGATCGTTTCAGGTATTATTTCAAAAACTGTTTTCATTTATTTTATATAAGGAATGCCAGAGATTTTGTTTTAACGAATCTGACAAATGAATTTTTATTCGTTTCGATTCGGTATAGAAAAGAAAAGTATGTCGCAAAAGACCACATGCTTTTCTGAATAAACTTAGGTTATTATGAGTTCCACAATTCTTGCGGATAAACTCCGTCAGAAATCAATTTTTGCAGACTTTCTCTTACACCCGGAGCATCTTCTTTATACGTCACGCCAAACCACTGAGCAGATGTTGGAATCACTTTAATTTGTCCTCCACCTTCATTAATGAAAGAATCTCCTATCAAAGGAATAAAGAACTCGGCTTTTAAATCATGTGCGTTTTCCTTAAGAAACTTTTTAAACAGATTTTGAATAAAATCAAAAACATTCGGATCAAATCCCCAGAAATTCATACTGACAGGCGTATCCGAGGGAAGTGCTACCCGTAGAGAATTTTCTATATAGAAAATTTCATCTCCTTCAGGGAAAATCTGTGTACGCTCATTGATATTCACCAGATTATTATTGGCATCTGTTGCACAAACCCCTCTGCTAACCGTACCATTAGCTGAAAGAGTCTTGGATAATTCATATCCTATAATACAATAGAGTTTTTCATTTACTTGATTGGTCAGGAAATTCGCTGCTTTTTGAAAAGCATCTCTTCCGTAAAAATCATCTGCATTTATAACTGCAAATGGTTCATTGATGGCGTCTTTTGCACATAATACGGCATGAGCAGTTCCCCAAGGTTTTGTTCTTCCTTCCGGAACAGGAAATCCGTCCAGGTGCTCATCCATTTCCTGCATGACATATTCTACCGCTATTTTTCCTTTTAATTTGGCATCAAATAATTCTTTGAAACTTTCGGCAAAATCCTTACGGATAACAAAAACTATTTTTCCGAAACCGCTTGCAATGGCGTCATAAATGGAATAGTCGATAATTGTTTCACCTGCAGGCCCAAAAGCGTCCATTTGTTTAATACCTCCATAACGGCTACCCATGCCCGCTGCTAAAATCAAAAGTGTTGGTTTCATTCGTAAATTTTATATTTTAAGAAAAATGCTTTAATTACATTGCTGCAAAAATAAGCAAGAAAGATTTATGCCACATGATCTATTGAGCCTTTTGGGAGAAATTAGTAACGCAAATATTGAAAATTCGGTCATTTCACCTGTTCAACTCAGGATTGCACAAGATATGGATATTAAAATTTCCATGTTGCGATTAGATAAGGTGCATCCGGTTATTTCAGGGAATAAATTATTTAAACTGTCGTATTATTTACAAGAAACTCTCCTGACTCCTCATAAAACAATTATTACATTTGGTGGAGCTTATTCGAATCATCTTGCTGCGACTGCTTATGCATGTAAACTTTTAAATATTAAATGCATTGGTCTGGTGCGGGGAGAAAAGCCTGCAATTCTTTCAGACACTTTGGTTTTTTGCCGGAAAAATGAAATGGAGCTTGAGTTTTTATCAAGAGAAGAATATAGAAAGATAGCGTCAAAACCGGAACATGCATTTTTAAAAGAGAAATATGGAGATCATTGTCTTATACCAGAGGGAGGATATTCTACAAAAGGAATGCTTGGGGCATCTTTAATTTGCGACTATTATACTTCAAATCAATACACGCATATTTGTTTACCTGTGGGTACTGCTACGACCCTTGCGGGAATTATAAAAAACACAAATACTTCTACCAACATCATTGGATTTCCCGCATTAAAAGGAATGATGGATATTTCTGAAAGACTTCATTTTCTAAAAATAGAAAATTTTTCAAATCTGTCATTGGTTCATGATTATCATTTTGGTGGATTTGGAAAGAAAACACCAAAACTTGTTTATTTTATGAACCAATTTTATAGGGAACAACAAATTCCTCTGGATGTAGTTTATACAGCTAAAATGATGTTTGGAGTTCAGGATATGGTCCAAAAAAAATATTTCCCTGCGGGATCGGATATACTTTGCATACATACGGGTGGCCTGCAGGGACATAGGTCAATAAAGGAGATGTTGGAATATGGATCTCCTCTGGTTTAGGTCAATTTTTTATTTAGCATAAATAGAGTCTTTCACTTCTCCACATCTCAGCATGGTAGATTTGTATTCTGGATGATTTTTACCCAGATACGGATTGGCAATCTGACGGGTTGCACTCAGCCAGCTTGCTTCGTTATCTCCAAAAGCCATCGGGCAGCTTTGCCAATAAACTTTATCTCCTTCATATTCAACTATTCTTAAAAATGGATATAAGTTTTCTGAAATCATGCGGAAATCCTGGCGCATTTCTGTAATATCTTTTTCCTTTAAAATAGGTTCAGCATTTGCCTTAATATCACTCAACTGCTGCTTTACAGTGGCTATAATTTGAGGAGCATCTTTTTCCAGTTCATCTGTAGAAATATTATCAACTGCTGCAATAAATTTTTGGGTATGTTCTTTTGCCAGAGTTGTATCCGCTTCTACAAAAGCAAGCTGCATATCGAAATAAGCATTCAGGGTATTGGAGATACTCGAATTAAACTCTTCGGAATGTTTTGACACGTGGATTTGAGTTGATTCACTTTCATATACCGTTTCAGGTTTATCGGTTTTAAAAAACAACCACCATATCCCTAAAAGGACAATAACCAAAAATACAATTGCTAAGATTCTTTTCATATTGATTTCTTTTTATTTGCAAAGTTAAGGATAATTTATCCCTCGCTTGCGATGAAAGGCTTTAATGAGCAATGTTTTACACTCAGTTTTTGATTAGGTCGCTCTAAAAGATAAGCCAGATTTAAGAAGTTTTCCGAATTAATTAGGGGATTATAAACCAAGTCCATTTTTTTTAAAATAGAAATTGTAGTGCAGAAGGATCAAAATACAACACTTTATTAGTAACCTCTTCTTCATTCAAAACATATTCTTCAGTAATTTAGTAAGGTGAAACTAAACGACACGAAAGGTTATGCCGTCATTCAAAAATGGCTTGCCGAAAAACAATTCTTTCCCTTTGAATTTCAGGAACAAACCTGGGAATGCATCATTCATCAAAAATCAGGATTAGTAAATGCTCCAACAGGTTGTGGAAAAACGTTTTCTGTCTTTTTAGGTGCTGTTATTCAATTTATAAATGAACATCCGGACAATTACCAGGAAAAGGCAAAAAACGGATTACAATTAATCTGGATCACGCCTTTACGTGCGTTGGCAAAAGATATTGGTCGGGCAATGGAAGAAGTGATTTTTGAATTAGGAATGAATTGGAAGGTGGGTATCCGGAATGGAGACACTTCGATGAGTGACCGCGCTAAACAAAAACGTTTAATGCCCGAAGTGCTGATCATTACACCTGAAAGTCTCCATCTTTTATTAGCACAGAAAAATTATCCGGAAGTATTTAAAAAATTGAAAATTATTGCTGTAGATGAGTGGCATGAACTTTTAGGAAGCAAGCGGGGTGTACAGGTAGAACTGGCATTGTCCAGAATCATATCTCTTCGTAAAAAACAAATTGAAGAAGAAATTTCCGCAAAGCAATTAAAATCCTCCCGAAAGAAAACAATTCATACTTTGAGTTTGTGGGGTATTAGCGCAACCATCGGGAATCTGATCCAAGCAAAAGAAGTGTTGCTTTCGCCTTTGTCCATTCTGGATCAGTCGGAGCAGGATCATGTAATTGTCACAGCAAAGGTGGATAAGAAAATTTCTATTGAATCTATTTTTCCGGATGAAATTGAAAAATATCCCTGGTCGGGTCATTTGGGTTTGCGCTTAGTGCATAAAGTTATTCCCATAATTATGGAGAACAGAACCACTTTGATTTTTATCAATACCCGGGGCATGAGTGAAATGTGGTATCGGGCACTTTTAAATGAATGCCCGGATCTTTCTGGCGCTATTGCATTACATCATGGAAGTATTGAGCAGGAGTTGCGGTCCTGGGTAGAAGAGAATTTACATACCGGAAAACTCAAAGCAGTTGTGTGCACTGCCAGTCTGGATTTGGGAGTAGATTTTCGACCCGTGGAAACAGTCATTCAGGTAGGATCACCAAAAGGGGTAGCCCGCTTTTTACAGAGAGCCGGAAGAAGTGGCCATGGTCCGGGAGAAGTAAGTAAAATTTATTTTTTACCCACCCATTCTTTAGAATTAGCCGAGGCTGCTGCATTAAAAGAAGCTGCAAAAATCAATTTAATTGAAAGCCGTGAACCACGAATGCTTTGTTTTGATGTATTAATGCAATACACAAGCACTTTGGCAATATCTGATGGATTTAGACCAGAGCAACTTTTTGAAGAAATAAAAGCAACCTATTGTTTTCGGGATATAACAAAAGAAGAATGGGCACAGATCATTCAATTTGGTATCAGTGGTGGTGTGGTTTTAAGTCAGTATGACGATTATAAAAAAATCGAGAACATGGATGGTTTGCTTAAAATCAATAATCGGCGCATTGCGATGCGACATCGGATGCATATAGGTACCATTGTGAGCGATCCCATGATGAAAGTAAAATTCGTCAGTGGCGGATATGTCGGTGTTATTGAAGAATGGTTTATTGCACGATTGTCGCCCGGAGATGTATTTACCCTCGCGGGCAGAACGCTGGAATTTGTACGAATAAAGGATATGACTTGCATGGTGAAAAAGTCTATGGCAAAGAAATCGATTATTCCTAGCTGGCAGGGAGGACGGATGCCCCTTTCAGCAAATTTGGGTTTTATGCTTCGCAAAAAAATGGAAGAGGGGATTCCTGAAATGGACAATAATAAGCCGCGTATAAAAAAAGATAAAGAGCTGGAAGCTTTACAACCCTTGTTTGAATTGCAGCAATATCTTTCGCATATCCCAAAGGACAAAGAATTGCTGATTGAACATATTGAAACAAAAGATGGTTTTCATTTATTCGTCTTTCCTTTTGAAGGCAGATTGGTCCATGAAGCGATGGCTGCGATTCTTGCTTTTAGAATCAGTCTGATCACCCCGATTACTTTTTCCCTGGCGATGAATGATTATGGATTTGAACTTTTGAGTGATCAGCCAATTCCTCTGGACGATTCAAATGTATATGAACTATTTTCTACTGAAAATCTGTTTAATGATATTCAGCGAAGCGTCAATAGCGCTGAAATGGGAAAAAGGAAATTTCGGGAAATAGCGGTTATCGGAGGATTGATTTTTCAGGGATTTCCTGGTGAACAGAAAAAAGCCCGGCATCTGCAATCTTCAGCTTCCTTACTATATAATGTGTTTACAGAATATGAACCGGATAATCTCTTACTCCGTCAGGCTTTTAATGAAGTGATGGAACAGCAGATGGAAGAAGAAAGGCTGCGAAGCATGCTGGAAAGAATTCAAAGGAGCAAGATTATTATTACCTTTCCTAATCGGTTAACACCGTTTTGCTTTCCTATTAAGGTGGATAGTATGCGCGAGAATCTGACCTCTGAAAAGCTAGAGGATCGCGTGCGGAAAATGCAACTACAATTAGCAGAATTATAAAATTAATTCTATTAACAACAATTCATTTTCAATTCCTGTTTACGAAAACTCATTCGATGGAAACTATATGCCGAATGATTTATAACAACTTATTTGTCTCAACTTTTTTATCTTGCAACTTCTAAAATATATCCGTCATCACTCCAATAAAATTTTCATTTCGCAACCAAACTCTGTGGCTTTCTCCCTGCAGGTGTATTTATTGGGAAGAAGAAAAAGTGCTGATATTATCCGACTTACATTTTGGCAAATCCGGACATTTCCGCAAATCCGGGATAGGAATTCCTCAGAATATTTACAAAGAAGATTTGCACCGGTTATTTTCTCAGATACAATTTTTCAAACCTGAAAAACTAATCATTGCGGGAGATATGTTTCATAGTCATGCTAATAAAGAAATTGATTTCTTTTTAAAATGGCGGATGGATCTGCCAAATGTGGAAATAATTCTCATAAAAGGAAATCATGATATTTTACCAAAAAGCTGGTATGAAAAAGCAAACATTGAATTAGTGGACCAGAAGTTTCGATTGAAGGATTTTTGTTTTACTCATGATATAGCAGATATCTGTGAAACAGATGAGGAAGAGGTATTTACGTTTTCAGGACATATCCATCCGGGAATTAGAATCAGCTGAGCGGGCAGACAATCACTGCGCTTGCCGTGTTTTTATTTCGGTGATAAATATGCGGTACTTCCGGCGTTTAGTTTGTTTACGGGGTTAGCAAAAAT